>CAYYFT010000047.1:0-11464 GCA_964471015.1 uncultured Pirellulales bacterium
CCTGCTCGGCACAGAAGCTGTCGGGATACTTTTCTATAAAGCTCGTCAGAGTCGCCCTTGCATCAGCCAAATACTTTTTCTTCTGTTCCAAATTCGACTCGCTTCGCTGACGCCACAGGCGGATTTTCAAGAGGGCCAGCTCGTATAATGCCTGCATCCCGCCATCGGTATCCTGAAACCTTTTGTGGAGTTGACCAAGTTTTTCAGCCCGTAGTTGCTCATCAGCGATGAGTTTCGTTTGGGCCAACAAAATATTGTCACGGAGCAGGTCGTCGTCGCCCATCTGTTCGAGCAACTCATCAAGACTCCTGATGTAACCGGAGACGTGCGGATTCAGCATAACGAATTTCGCCAAACGCTTAGCCGATTCCGTCTCGCCGGTTTGATTTTCTGTGCTGATAAGACTGCGCAACTGACTTAACTTTCTTTGCAATTCGGTTAATTTGAACACTGTCATTACCGAATCAGCCGGCGGACGAAATGGGCTGAAGAACGTCTCACTTTGTGTTTGTTCTTTTTCGAGCAGTTTCAACCGCTCGGCAATCAGAGCCTGTGCTTCAACAAGAAGCTTCTCAGCCTGCTCAAATCTACCCTGGCCTGCCCAATGCTTTGCAATACGCCATCGTGCCTCGAGCGATTCCGGGCTATCACCGAATTCCCTATACAGCCGATACCAGATTTCCCGCGACCTTTCGTGCGGGTAATCATTGTAAAAATGCAATACTTCTTTTTGCCCAAGGACCTCGACATCCGGGCTGTATTCGCTCAGAAGTGCCTTATAGTAAAGCGATACGGGCATTCGACGGCTTCTGGAGCGCCGGCTTATAAATAAGTCGTACTGCTCGGCAAGCCATTGTCTTTTCGCCTGATACTTCAGCCCTTGGGGCACTATAAACCAGCTTGGCCAACGGTCGTGACTTAACTGAATCTGCATTTCCCTTTTCAGCTCTGCACGCAGCGGTATGGGTTCGGTCGGATAAAAGAAGCCCGCCAGATATTTTCTTACAACAGGATTTGTAAGAGTTTCATCCAGGGCTTCCGTTATACTATGGTCGTGAAATTCACTTGCCTGTTCCGGGTCATTCTTGGCCACATAGAGCTGATAGTCTAATTCACCAAAGCCTATCCTTATTTCAAAAGTCACGATAGCCAGCAAAAGGAAAATAGACGTAACAATCCAGACCAGCCCCGGCCGATAACGCGTAAAATGACCTATACCAAGAACTAATCCCGCTATACCCAAACCGATAAGCCAGGCACAAATCCACGGCGTAAAAGAAAATCCCCATCTAATAGGTTCTACCCCCCTTGTCCCGCCGAAGTAGGCCCAGAAAGCAACTTGAGGTGCTGTGCATAACACTATCGCGATAAAGCGCGAACGAAAACGAAGTGGACGACACGCCACAGCGATACAGCTTACCAAAAGGCAAACTGCAAAGGCTGGCAAATTGGCCACAAAAAACACCAGCAATATAAAAGGAAAACTGTACCGGAAGCTCATAAGCTGTGATATCAACGGCGGCACAATTGCCAAAATCCCCATAAGCAGCCCCAAAACAAGAATCTGCCAGGGATATTCAAATATGCTCAGGCCCGTTATGGCAGACTGCCCCAGATACCAAAGCTTGGGAGAAGTTACGGACTGAAAGCTAAACGACCAGAAAGAGCCGGTCAGTATTTTCGACCAGAAAGATGCGCTTACGCCGAAGACCACAAAAGCAAGCAGCCAGCATCTCTGGACGTTCTTATGGCTGTAGTGCAGCGTAGGGCCAACCGCCATAAAAGACTTCGAAACCGCTTTGGCCCCATTTTTTGTTTGTTTATTATCCATAAACCTTCTCTCAATGCTCGTTTTATACTTCTCAGTTTTGTCTTACGAGCATCGAGCATCAAGTTATGTCCCCTCACCGCTGCTGGCAAGATAAATGACTTGTTCCGGCGTAAGTTTGTCTATTTCAATCGACATCGACTTCATCTTCAGCCTGCTCACCCGCTGCTCTATTTCCATCGGGACATCGTGGACTGCAACGGCAAACTTGCCCCGCTTTTTCATCACATATTCCGCCTCCAACGCCTGCGTCGCAAAGCTCATATCCATCACACTTGCGGGATGACCTTCAGCGGCTGCAAGGTTAATTAACCGCCCGTCAGCCAAAAGACATATCCGCTTATTATTTTTCAAAACATATTCATCAACGTGGTTGCGGACACCGCGGTTTACCTTCTTGCTCATCTTTTTCAGAGCCGGTATATCTATCTCAACGTTGAAATGCCCGCTGTTGGCAACAACCGCCCTGTCTTTCATCGCACGGAAGTGCTCAGCCCGGATAACGTTTTTATTACCCGTAAGCGTTACGAACAGCTCACCCACCTTTGCCGCTTTCGCCATCGGCATAACCTCGAAGCCGTCCATCGCCGCCTCAAGGGCCTTAATCGCATCGACTTCCGTTATAATAACGATGGCTCCCATACCTCTGGCCCGCATAGCAAAGCCCCGGCCGCACCAGCCGTAGCCTGCCGCAACGACCTTTTTACCAGCCATCAGAAAATCCGTCGCCCGAATAATACCATCGACCGTTGACTGGCCCGTCCCATAGCGGTTGTCGAAAAGGTGCTTCGTCGCAGCGTCATTTACAGCGATAACCGGAAACTTCAACTTGCCGGAATTCGCCATCGCCCGCAAACGGATAACACCGGTAGTGGTCTCTTCCATACTCGCAATAATCCTGCCGGCCTCTTTCTTCCTGCGGGTATGCAACTCATTTACCAAATCAGCCCCATCGTCGAATGTAATAATCGGCTTATGGTCAATTGCTGCGTTGATATGTTTGTAATAGGTGGCCCGGTTTTCACCGCAGATGGCAAAGACCGCTATCTTAAAATCCTTTACCAATGAAGCTGCCACATCATCCTGGGTGCTAAGGGGGTTAGAAGCGCATAAAACAACATTTGCCCCTCCTGCTTTCAGAGTCCTCGCAAGATTAGCCGTTTCTGCGGTTATATGCAGACAGGCCGAGACATTTTTGCCTTTTAACGGCTTAGCTTTTGCAAACCGCTCCCGTATCTGTGCCAAGACCGGCATATCGTTATCAGCCCACAAAATCCGTCTTTTTCCTTCCGATGCCAGTGATAAATCAGCTACGTCATACTTCATTTATTAACCCTTTCAAAATGCAGACAGAAACGGTAAATATACCGCCGCCAGCCTAACTTTGCAATCTTTATTTCTTTATCCCCGAGAACCCGCCCTTATCACTCCGCCCTGCAACACCAAAAAAACAGAGCCCCAAGCGTGAGCGAGGGGTCTTCTTATTCGTTTAGCAGTCACCGGCACGGCGACCCACTTCGCCTGCCACCTTATTTAGAGTGTCGTTTACTCTAATGGGGTCATTCCGTGCTTGCCTACCCCCGTAATCCGTTGGCCGGGGACACGGAATCTACTTCTTAATTTGATATTCCCTGTTCGATATTGGATATTCCCTTCGCTCTCTGTCGTCCCTCTTCTGACTTCCGCCGTCTGTCATCTGTCCTCCGGCCTGGGGTTGCATACGTGAGGATTGCTTCTCCCCTCTCACGCCGCGGCAATCTTTTTCTACCCCAGAAAAAACGTTAAGAAAAGCGGTAGAAATGCCGAAAGTAATAAGGTATGAAAAGTAATCCAAAAAGTGGGGCTATGGCAGTTTCCGGGGTCGGCGAGGCGAAAATCATCAGTGATTTCCTGAGCACTTGCTTGGATGAAGAAGACAAGATGAACAGCAGCGCCTATCGGGAACTCCTCTACAGGGAAAGCTGGTGGCCGCAATTAAAGCCGGATGATTTCGATGCGATTAAGGACCGCCTCAAAATCTTAATCGAGGATACGGAAAGGCACATACAAATACTTACAGAATTGCAGGAAAAGTATGTTAATAAGCCGCCATCTAAGTAAAGAAGAGATATTCGCTGAGCTCGAATTTTTGAAATCGTTTGAGGCAATAACGGGCAAACGATACCTGCGGATGTGCGCCGATGAACGGCTGAAAAACGAGGAGGTCAGGAGCACTTTCAGAAAAATAGCCGCCGACGAGGAGCGTCATGCCCAGCTTGTCCAGGAAATCATCGACATTGCCAAAAGAAAATAACTAAGAACAAAAATTAAAATCCCTTAAATCCCCGCTTGCCTGCACCCGCATGACTCTGGCGGGTGTCCTCGACTGCTACTCACCTAGTCCGCTGTCGAAAATCCGCCCCAATTAATTAATTCGCTAATTAACTAACTTGCCAATTCACCAATTCACTATTTAACTAATTAACTTCTCTCTCCTGCTCACCTGTTCCACCGTTCTACTTTCTCCGCCTTCGGCGGCCTCCCTCTGCCAGCTTGCCTTGTGGGACCCCCACAACCTTTTTTCGCTTTTCTTTCCTGTCCGCTAAACGCTGAACGTTGTACGCTAAATGAGCCTCCCAAATCGCCCAACTTTCAACAAATAACTTTGCCCGCAAGTTTTAACCTTTTAGCTTTGGTTTTGCACTTTCAGTTTTAACTTTCCTAACACATCCAGTATCCAGTATCGAGTATTTGTCTTCTGTTTTCCGTGTCTTTGTATTTTTTATTTTTGCTGCTTGTCCGCCGTAAGTTTACTGAAGGCGGATGTAGTTTTGCTTTTTGCATTTTGATTTTTAATTTCTCTTCTCCTAACGCCCTCCGGCAGCTTGCCCTGCTTGCCCCGTGAGATGCGCCGTCTGCTATCTCTTTGGGGTGGGCACTGCGCAATGGAGTTTCACCACCCCATTTTACCCGCAAACTTCAAAATCTGCACCGAAAAATCTCTGTTAATTTAGGCAAAAAACCGCCTCCGGCGTCCCGAGCGTAGTCGAGGGATCTCATACTTCTACGAACAATGAACAACGAACTAAAAACTGCAAAATCTTTGCTTATTTTTGAAGATTTTGTATCAGTTTTTGAACATTTCTATACAGTTTTCGAATGTTTTCACTAAGTTTTCGAACGTTTCTATACAGTTTTTGAACGTTTTCGAATATTCTCGAACGTTTGCTCATATAACAGCGCCGTTGACCCCTTACAAGCCATTTTACGATTGGACCTGTTCCTTATTCTCTACCCTCTAACTCATCTCCATCATCATTTTTACTGCAAAAACCCACATCTCCATGAGAGAAACTCAAAAACCCCATATTTTTCCAAAATAATCAATAATCAGAAATCCATAATCAATTCAAAAGTATCGCCCAAGCAGGCACCCTGACTTGTTGGCTTCCTTTGCCGACTATGATATGCGCAATATGGAGTGCGAAGGAGTGAATTTAAGTTCTGATTTTAAGGCAGTCCCGTATAAAACAGCAATCGATATGTTGGCATTCGCCGTTTGATGTCCCAAAACAAGGCGTGTTGCCTTCTGTTTTCTGGATAGAGCGGATAAGTTCTGTCTTTTTCATTTTACCGCAGTTTATTCCCAGTGCTTTTGCTTTTTGTTTTACTTCGTTGACTTTCATATCGTTTCCCTTTGTCATTTTAACTTTATCATCAAGATGGCTTACGCCGAAACTACACACTACCTAAAACCGAAGACAAAATGTAACAGCTGCTCGTGCTGCGCAGCGTTCCGGCCTCCGCAGACGCTTCGGCGGAGTAGGCGCTACGCAGAGTAGCAAAAGCTAACCTATTGTATAACCTGAACTTGTATTTTTTTAGCCAATTTCAGCTGTCTTCTTTTCCGCCGGTTTATTGTTCTTGCCTCCGACTCGATTGGGGTATCTTTTGAAGCTATTTGTATGGCTTCGAGTGCTGTGGCAGCGTATAAGTCGGCTCCGATTTCCTGCCAGAGTCCCTCTGCACGGTTAAATAGCCCACCTGATACCATTATGCGCATATTCGGCCAGGCGTTTACATCTCTTATGGTGTCTATAAGTCGCCGGATGTCAGGTGCCTGTTTCGGGGTACTGCCGTAGATTAGCAGTATATCAGGAGCACTTTCGTTTATGAATGCAAGGATATCGTCGTTTGTTAGGCCGCCGCCGAGGAATTTGACTTCCCAGCCGTCGCTTTCGAACAAGTCCGCCATTATTTGAGCTCCGAGCTCCTGCAACTCAGCCTGGGCACAAGAAATCACTATTCTCTTGCTCTTCCGGGGCCTGCGTGGCAGCTTGTTCTGAAGCTGGTCCACAATTGTGCGGTTAATTCGGGTGGCCAAATGCTCCTGGGTGGATGTAATCCTGTCTGAACGCACTAAATGCTCGATTTCGACCATAATAGGCCAGATTATGTCCAAATAGACGGAATTGGCGGGGGTGCCGGTCTGCAGGGATTCCTCTATAACGGCTCGGCAGGCCTTTCTGTTACCATTAAGTAAGGTGTCTAAATATCGTTCAAGAACGGCATCTTTTACCATAATTTCGGTCTCCAAATTCGTTTCCTAAATACTGTATATTGCCTATTTTCTTAAACTTGAGCGTTTGCCAAGGCGTAAATGTTAAAATAGGCAATATACATATCGGTAGCGGGGGAGAAGAAGCTTTAGTTAAAATAGGCAATTTGCGTGGTTTGGGAGGGGATTTTTCGCATCAAAACGAGCGAGTCATTTCGTAAAACGGCTTGAAAGGGGGCAACAACACGTCCGCCTTCGCCAAGGCTTCGGCGAGACAAGGGTTTATGAGCAAACGTTCGAGAATATTCGAAAACGTTCAAAAACAGTATAGAAATATTCAAAAATTGTATAGAAACGTTCAAAAATATTTGAAAATATTCGACAGTTCTGCTCAATCGTACCTAGGGCACAGGCCACGGGGGCTTTTGCGGTTGTGTTAAAATAGGTAAATAAAAACATTATCGGACGTTGCAGAAGTGAGAGAGGGAGAAAGAGAGAGGGAAGAGGGATATACTGGCCCCGTGAAAGGGTGAGACACCTATTAGGGTATAAGTTATGATAGATGCCGCCTAACGGAAGGAGCCCGTAGGGCGACTGGAGTTAGGCGGCAATCGAAAACCTGAAAGGACTCTTACAGATGGCCAGAGCATCAAAGTTTACCGATGAGCAGAGGTTGGAAATAAGGGTAAAAATTAGGTACTTGAAGAAGTTCAATCAAACTTCAGGGCGGCAGGAATGAGGGAAGAGGGACGATGGAGGACGGATGCTTGATACTGGATGCTCGATGCTGGATGTGTTGGGAAAATTAAAAGTTAAAAGTGTAAAGTTAAAAGTTGTGGAACCGCTTCGCGGGACTTATCTTTAATGAGAGTCTTGGGTAGATTAGCGCGAGAGAGTTGCCGTTTGAGTTTTTGTTTTGATCAAGCGATGTGTAATCCGCGGAAAGGTGCCTGTTGCTTGCGAGTTACCTTATGATAAGCACTTTATTACGCCCTTTGCTCTCGATATCAGCGCGGAAAGTGGTGTCACTTGGTATCATGTGTTCCGGGTCATAAATGACGAACAAAATGAAGGCCCGAGCGGGATACTTGGTCAAGTCGGCGGCGATACCTTCGGTGGCTTTTGACGGAGGCGTCCCGCGTCTAATGTATTTCCCCTCTATCAGAAAGTCGGTTTCAAGGGAAACATGGTCAGGGACAACCCCTGCACAGGCAAAGGAAGTCGTAGGATGCTCGCTTCGGATGTGCTGTTCATGGGTTCTAAGTAGGGCCCCTAGTTTGCTGTTTAAATCGGGTTCATCCTTGGGCTTAGTTCGTGCAAACATGTCGCCAATAGCGGATTCAATGATGTTAGCTATGGTGTTTGCTAGTCGAGCTGACTCGGGTCTGAGGTATTCTCGTTCGGAGATCATACCGAGCAGGGACTGCGCATCGATTTGTTGAAAGACATCCTCGTGCAAAGAACGCATTCGTGACAGAGCCTGTTTGACGTGATGCGCGTGTTGAGTGAATAGTGACCAAATCATACTAACCTTATCGGCATCCGAGAGGTTTTCCGGCAGATAGTCAAGGATCTGCGAGAGATCAGCGAGATATTCATCTTCAAACTTGTCAACAGCGTCTCGCAAGAACGAGATGGCCTGCCTGATATAATCTAAGGCTGCTGTTTGTGCTTCGTGGTCGTTGATAGGGTCAGCGATTATGTCGTGTGTGTACAGACCTCTGTGGTCAAGTTTTTCAGCTCCGACGGCGTATGCAGCAATGCGACGATCAATGCACTGGAAACAGCGTCCGCAGTGAGTAGCTTGACCCTCAACGTCAAATGTCCTGCTGCAAGATACGGAGCTGGAGATCAGCTCTGGGGAATGAGATTTAAGTTTCTCAACTATTTCTGACTTCGTTTTGAACATATAGGGTAAATCTATCTTGAATTCTGTTTCACTAATCAATGATAGAAGAACTGCGATCTTCGCCATAGTTTGCGGATGAGTGGTTCGGCTGGCACGTGCGTTGCCCAGGTCTTCTCTTCGGTGCAGATTGATACTTGTAACGCCATTCTCATATACAGAGAAGCAATTCTGGCTGTAGGCTGATGCAATCGCGTAAGCGATACTAGTGTATAGAAACGATCGCGTTCTCTGTGTTTCCTCTCGGGCGCGCACATCTCGGAGAGTGCATTCAAAGCTGTAATGGAGTGCACGCATAGGATATTTTTGCTGGAGTGCTTGAGCCAGAGCGCGTTGTGTTCGGGTGGTTCCAGGTTGTGACTGATGACTAACGAGGACAACTTTGCTATCTCCAGAAGCAAGAAGGTCAAGTGCTCCGCAAAGTGAGTCGAGCCCACCAGAGAATAGAGTCACCACGATTTCGGTACCTTCGAGGTCAAGTGAGAAGCCGGGACGATCAAAGAGACCCGTCGGAGGTGTTGAGTGTCCGGGTTCAAAGTGGAATGTGTACTCAGCATCTCCGGTCATGAAGGTTAAGGCGTCTGACAAAGCACTTGTGACGGTGGGGCGAGTCCAGAACTCGTGGTCTCTAATGCGGATATGAAATTCGATAAGACGCGACCAGGCGTGGTATTCAACTGCATCCTTAGGGCCGCGGGATATGCAACGGTCGGCCGCAAAGATGTAACTAGCAATCTCCAACAAATCGAGGATGCGTGTGGGGAGGTGATAGACATCTTGCACGAATCGGGGAAGGCCAATTCGCAAACGTCGATAGGGCTGCCCCTTGATGTAGTGGAGACGCAGAGCTCCGCTGGTCTCTGGGGGGCCTGTGGCACCATTCGCGAGGACAAGATATCGCCGTCGTGGGGTGTTCATTCTGCCGCCTCTCTCTGTATTTCCTCCTGAAGTTTGCCAAAAGCTATTGCAAGAAAACTGCGGATCTCCGTGTCAGTAGGCCGTGATTCGCGAGCGTGATTATTGAACCAACCGGCAGCAAAGGACTGCGTTATTTTGGAAGTCTCAAAGGCGTGTCTCGACACGTCCTCTATGTGGTCGTGCAAGCTTTTGGTAAACCTTTCGCGGACTTCGAGAGATGACAATTGTGCTGATGCTTCACGTTCCAAGAAATAACGCAAGTATCACTCGGTGAAACGAGCGAAAAACGACCTGGCTACCTGGCAAAAGCCCTCTGCACTCGCAGATTTTGACCATATGTCAGCCGCAGGGTGACGGGCATCAAAAAGCAAAGCCTGTGCACTTCGACTCCTTGTCCAGTCTGCGATTGCATCTGCACCAGCACGGGATGCAACCTCGGCGTATTCCTGGGACGTGGCATGTTGTCTAACCCAGTCATTAAGATTCTTAGCAATCGTAGCTGGCGATGGATTTCTCTCAAGCCCTGCTTCAGGGGAGCTAAGACGTGTGGTGCGCGGAAGAGTTGCCGTGGCCAGCGAAACCAAATACGCGAAGGCTGCTTGGACTCCAGCGTCGTTGTGAAGGTTACTGAACCGGTTTCGCACATTGTTCAGAGTCTTTCTTGCCAGGTCCGCGACTTCATCGTAGTATCCTTGCGAATGTGAAATGTCTTCGACGATTGTACGCCAGCGTCGCGTCCGTGGTAGTGAACCTAGTCTTTCATGGCCCATATTGCTGTCCCCAAGCCTGGGTTCGGGCGCTGACATAATCAAGGATGGATATCTCCGTCCCGGATTTGTTTATTATGGTCGTGATTGTCGGGAGAGGCAAGGGGAATTTTCAAATTCATATTTACTATTTTCGATTTACGATTGTGGAATTGAGATTGCCGCGTTGGGGGAGAAGCCACGAAGTGCAAGAAAAAGGAGAAGCAATCCTCGTGTAGGCACCCCTAAGAATATTAACTCTCTCGTCCTCGGTTATTCAGTGATGGAATCCCAAAGCGGACTGGCGAGGCACCGGCTTTCGCCGGTTGGTTCGCTTGGAAAAGAAACATTTAACATAAATAGTACCAGTAGAAGTCGTATACTCCGTTTTTTTCAGGTATTCAGTATAGCTAGGATAGGTATGATGTCAAGGTGTGTCAACCGGTACATGGGTAACATTTTATACCGGTGGCTTGGGGGCTAAACGAAGCGGAAGTCCGCCGTGCCGGCGGACGCTAAACGAGATTGCCATAAAAAGTCGCCGTTACGGCGACTGCTAAACAACTAAACAAAACTTTCGATTTTTTCGGTGCAAATACGCTTAGTCAAACGTTGGAGTGTTTTCACTCGTTCGGCGAGGTATTCAAGCTGCTTTTTAGTGATTCTGTATGAGGCCTTGTAACGGGCATCGATGTAGGCCTTCTTTAGAAGTTTAAAAGCTTGCTCCTCGCTCTTCGTCGCTCTTGGAAAGGCCCTCAAGAATCGTGGGTCGAAGCTAGCGGCCTTGCGGCCAAGCTTCTCTATATCGTGGGTCTTCGGCTTATAATTCGTAAAGACTAACATTATCGCAATATAAAATCGCTCTGTGGCTTGATGTAACTGAAATGCTGCGTTCTTATATCTTTTCTTATCGAAGTTAATAACGTAGTTATCATAAAACTCTTTTGCACTCTTAAACCACATATTGAAATCAGTTTTTGCCAACTCAGCGCGTTTTTTGGCTGAGAGTTTTTTTAACTTTGCCAGTTTGAATTTGCCGGAATCGTAGAGGACGATTCCTTCCTTCTTGATATCGCTGAAGAAGTACCAGCCGGACTCTAAGTTGGTATTTACCTGATTGATTGGATGGTAGATGAGGTTTACATCCGTTGCAGTTCCTTTGAGCTTATCATTTAGTTTTCTCTGTAGGCCGTCGTCGTTGGCCTGTCTTTTGGTCTCTGTAATTACGAGGATGTCGTAATCTGATTTGTATTCGTAGGTGATATGGCCCTGTTTGTATGTATCTTCGACCCAGTTGCCGCGTGCGTAGCTGCCGAAGAGGATGAGCATCTGTGCGCCGGGGAAAGACTTGACGATAGTATCTGTTATGAGCTTTAGCTCGTCCTGTTTGTGTTTTGGCAGATGCGCAAGGGATTTTTTCATACGGCAGTATTATTGCGATTATAGCCATAGGGTAAAGGAAAAATTCGATGCCGGCTGCTTGACAATGCGGCAGAAGGTGGTTAAAAGTAAGTTGTGGGAATTGTTTG
>CAYYFT010000048.1:0-11168 GCA_964471015.1 uncultured Pirellulales bacterium
TGCTGCGGTTTGCCTTAAGCGAGCATTTCCTGAATGTTGATGAGCTTCTTTCACAGTTAAAGGCCAGCTCTATAAAAAAAAAGCAAATAACCGACCGTAACACAACCAGCACCACTGCAGAGAAGCCAACTGAACCCACCAACAAGCAACGAACACCAAGCCCCATTAGAAATTCTGCAGTGAGAACAGGCAGCACAATGCAAAAACGAGAAATTTCTAACGGGGCGAGCAACGAGCATCGAGAATCAAGTATCCAGCGTCAAACATCGAGTATCGAGCATCGAGTATCGAGCATCGAGAAACGAGGCAAAACCACCGGTCAAAGGAGAAACGAGCTGATTAACGACCCGGCGGTCAGAACCGTCCTAATGGGACTTGACGCAACAATCACAGGAATCGAAGAAGAAAGACAGAAAAATTGATTATCCGATGGGTGGCAACCTCAAACACAGCCTGGATATGGCCTGTTAGTGATTATGAGCAGCGTTTATACAGAAACTTTGAATAAACTTATTGAGGAGCTTGGTAAGCTGCCGGGGGTTGGGCCTAAGACGGCGGAACGGCTTGCTTTTTATATATTAAAAGCTGAACCGGCTGAAGCTATGAAGCTTGCCAAGGCTATCGGCGATGTCAAAAATAAAATCAAACGCTGCGAAATCTGCTACAATCTCTCGGAGGGTAAAGTTTGTCAAATCTGCTCCGATAAGCGCAGAGATACAGAACTGATTTGCGTTGTCGAACAGCCAAAAGATGTAATAGCCCTTGAGAAAACAGGCACCTGCAGGTGGGTCTATCATGTTCTCGGCGGCCACATTGCACCGCTTGAAGGAGTTGAGCCGAGCGATTTGACAATCGAGCAGCTCGTCAAAAGGGTGCGCAGCGGCAATGTAAAAGAAGTAATAATGGCAACCAATCCCAATATGGCCGGCGACGGCACGGCGCTTTATATAAGCTCGCTGCTCAGGGATACCGGCGTGAAAATCACCCGCCTGGCAAGGGGGCTGCCCACCGGCAGCACTATTGAATATGCAAGCGGTAAAATGCTTACTGACGCTATAACCGGAAGGCAGCAATTACAATAATCTCCATTTCCCTAAAAGTTTTGAATTGCCCCTCAAATATTGCCTGAATCTGCCAACGGATTTATGGTATAATAAAAGCTGAGGTCAGGAAATCAGACGGCTGAATAAAGTTTTTCGGGAGTTTTTATGAAGCTGGAGATGCGGGGTGATATTCGGATGGAGCAGCGGATGGTGCTGGCTCCGCGTATGATTCAATCGATGGAGATTCTCCAGCTTCCAATCCTTGCCCTTCAGGAGAGGATAGAACGGGAGCTCAACAGCAATCCTGTTTTGGAAATAGAAGAGCCATCGAATCCCGAAGAGGCCGAGCTTGTTGACCAGCAGTCTCAGGATGATGTTGGCGAAAAAGATTTAGTTGTTGGCACCGACAACAATAAAGTTCGGGACTTCGAACGCCTTGATAGTCTTGATGATGATTACAGGGACTATATGAGCGGGGTTGAGGTATTCCGCCGCCGCACCGGTCTTGACGAGCCTGACAGAAAACTTGAGGCAATAAAGAATACCGCTGCGCTGCCTCGATCGCTGCACGAACATTTAACCGGGCAATGGCAGTTGGTCGAGGCTGAGGACGGAGTAAAAAAGGCCGGCAGTATCATCATAGATTATATCGACGAAAGAGGGTATCTGACTACAAGACCGGAGCAGTTATACAACAAAGATAAAGCCGATTTTACCCTCGATGATTTGAAACAGGCTCTGCAGCTTGTGCAGAAGTTGGAACCCTCAGGCGTCGGTGCACGCGACCTCAAAGAATGTCTGATTATCCAGATGGCACAAAGCAGCGAGGATATGAGCTTTGAAGCCAGGCTGGTTTCCGAGCATATGGACGAGCTGCTTGGAAATCGCCTCCCGGATATCGCCAAGAAAATGAAGTGCAGTGTTGAAGAAATCAATCGCTCCATTGAACGTATGAGCAAGCTTGACACCTCGCCCGGTTTGCAAATCGCAAGTGTCCGGAACCATCCTATTACCGCCGATGTGATAGTGCAATCTCTGGATGATTCAGCCGGCTATTCTGTGCGACTGGCCGATTCTAATCTGCCAGCCTTGAGAGTGAGTAGCTACTATGCAAAAATGGCAAAAGATGCAGGCGTTAACGAAAAAACAAAGAAGTTTTTGCAAAATAATGTCCGCTCCGCTCAATGGATTATAGAGGCAATCGAGCAGCGAAAGAATACATTGCTCAGGGTTGCAGGGGCAGTGGTTAAATTCCAGAAGGAGTTTTTCGAAAAGGGCCAGCTATATCTCAAGCCGCTGCCGATGTCGAAAGTCGCCGATGAAGTCGGCGTGCATTTGGCTACCGTCTCCCGCGCCGTCGCCGGCAAATACGTCCAGTGCTCCCGTGGGATATTGCCGCTGCGAAAATTCTTTAGTGGCGGCACCGAGGACGCCGAGGGCCAAGAACATAGCTGGGAAGCAATAAGGGCCAAACTCCAGCAGATTATAGATGCTGAAGATAAAACCAAACCCTTAAGTGACGACCAGATACGTAAAAAATTAGCAGAAGCCGGTATCAATAATCTGGCCAGAAGAACCGTCGCAAAGTATCGCAAACTCCTCAATATTCCCGCAGCAAGGTTCAGAAGAAAATATTAACCTTTCAGTTGATGTCTTAAAAACACCATCCCGGAAAAAATTTTTGACTTTATTTGGACAACCATATTAATATCTGAGTATATAATCACATAGTAATAATGTTGTTTGGCCTGTCATCCGGAGCCGCTCTGGCAACGGTAGTTGGTGTGCTTATAGAAGTTCCGGTTATGTTGATGTTGGTCAGGATATGTCTGCAAACCCAAAAATGGTTTCCTAAGCATCGAAGTTGACATCTACCGGAACCACCGTGGAAAATAGAAATTTTTGGGTTTTTTGAGGGTGGAAGGTCGATTTTTGGGGTAAAAATGGGGGTGGGGATGAGTCAGGGGGTAGTGTATAGGGGATAGCTCCAATCTTAAAATGGCTTCTAAGGGGTCAACGGCGAGGGTTTAAGAGCAAACGTTCGAAAATATTCGAAAACGTTCAAAAACTGTATAGAAACGTTCGAAAACTATATGGAAATATTCGAAAACTGAGCGAAAATATTCAAAAGTTGTATAGAAACGTTTGAAAATATTCGAAGATTTTAGCTCGGTGTTCATTTTGCGCCGAGTACTCCCAGATCATTTCTCTTAACATGCCCCTAAGCCCATTCGATTGTGCTCAGAGTAAACCCTGTCGGGCGGGGACTACTATCGGCCCGACAGGCTTAAATTTAGGAGTAGAAATACGTCCTGCACTACTGCTATCGTTTGCCATCGTTTCCTCAGAAACGACGGAAATAATCCCAATGCTTCAGAAAGTCCAGCACTTCGGATACCACCCGTCCCCCTTTGGCTGGCTGCAGGTGAATCACATCCTCCTGCCAGTTAAATGCGAGATCACCCTGACCCGTAGCATGAATAATAATGTTTTTACATAACTCGTGACGTGACTCTCCTTTTTTCGGTAAATCATGGCTCCCACCAACAAAAATTATTTCTAACGAATCTTGTGAAACCTGTCTCGAAATATTTGCCGGAAACATCGGTTTCGTAAAATCCAGGTCGGCTATACTATCACCGAACGCAACCGTCCCACTGATTATCTGATTCAGGTCAACAGCTTTACCCGACTTATTTTCCCAAATATTGTATAGCGCTTTACCTGCAGCCCAACTCTTCCCAAGGTTGCGCCCATTGACCCTCGGTACGATGTTGATCGCAGTTGAGAGCACTTCAATGTCAGCCTCCTTATCGAACCTTTTCTTCTTAATTGTACGGGATACTCTTTCTGCGTATGGAGTTTGGTCGAAAGCCTTTACACAGCCATCCTTTGTTCTGACTTTTTCCAACGTCGCAAAACATTCTTTTGGTATCGACCACACATATGGGTAGCATGAAGGCATATTTTTGGGGTCAAATTCGTAACCCTTGCCATCAGCGTCGTAGATAACATTAGGAGGAGGTTCCCCTGGTGTATGAGGTTTAAACTTAGCCAGCTTTGCTGGATCGTGAACCAGTTTGCGGAGCTCGTCACGAATACCGTTCTTGTTTATTTTCAAAGGATGTTCTTCGATTTGTGGGTCGACAGTTTTCATCACCTTCCCATTTGCATCGATACCAAGCATTAGACAGCCCACTTCTGCAAAGAAAATCAGGCGGTCGCGCACCAAAGGAAAATTTGGAAACGATACCATCTTTGCTATTACTTTATTTTCTATCCATTTAGCGTCTCTGCCGGTAATAAAAGTCTGGTACACACCCAACATCCCCAAATTAATTATCTTGGCTGCCACCTCCTGACTCATTTCCCCATCTACCTCTGTAATAGTCCCATCTATATCCCAAATAATGTGAGACCAGTGATGCAACCTCGCGAAGTCGTCGATTTTGTACAGATTTGCCATCCTTTACGCCTCCTAACACACAATATTGGATAAATTTTATCGTTGTGCTATGATTCTAATGTTATAGACGATGTCAGTCAAGAAAATTTTAGTTTTCTATGTTGAATATTCTGTTTACGCATTTGCTGAAAGGTGCAAATGTGAGTACTCACTGCTGATAAAAATATCTCCTCCAAAAGTCCCACACAAATTCTGCGCAAAGGGAAAGCCATTGCTGTTTTAGACAGCAGGGCTCATAATCATGGCGATACCTACTCTTGCCCTGAAGGTTTGGCAACCGCCCACGCCCGCTCTGCTTCCTCGACCTAACAACTCCCCTCAATAGATCCAGTCGCCATTAGCAAGTGTGAATAACAACCAGTGAATACCGATATATGTGTTGACTCGATTACCTGTTAGGTGCTTAATGCCTCTCTATTTCTTCGCGATCCCGACTTTTCTAAAGACCTCACCAACAGTCTCTCGGAATATTTCGAGACCGACCGGTCTTTCAAGTTTATTGGGTAACCATACATTCAAATTGCTCTCAAGCTTTTGCACAGCTGAGTAGACTTCGCTCGTCTCAAGATAACGTGAACAAATTACATAGTTAAAAACCTCCACTGTGTCGCCAACTTTACCCCTATTCGATAGTATGTGACCAATCAACATTTTTGCAGCTATTAGTCCATGATCCTTGCCGGGCAAGCTATCTGCCTCTCGATCAAGTATCTCAATGTCTGCTAAAACTGCTGCTATTTCAATCTCACCAACATTTGCCCTGCTAATCTCCCTTTCAACTTCCTCAACTGAGCGGCACTTTATGATTCTCTCTGGTAGATCAATGAGGTCGCAGATTTCGTCTGAATAGAAAAACTGTGGACCTTCTTGGTCATCCAATATTAGCACTTTTCTCTTATCTTCTTGCATTGGTACTCTCCTATGATAAAATTATATCATGAAATAGCGCTGCGCAACTTGGGAAACCCTCATATATTTCGCCACCTCTGGTTCTTCATATGCAATCCGTCCTCTTGCCCTAATCACAAGAATTCGGCAAAACAATTTCAAATATTGCACCACACCCAGTCAGTGAATTATAGTACTTCAGAATGGCGCCAAAAGTTGCTAAAGAAACACGCGTATTGAATAGGCCCATTCCCTCTCCACTCGGTACAAGCAGCTTACCATCATAACTTTTCACTTTTTTCTTTCCCCGCTTACCTCTAGCGATTGAGAAGTCACCAGACAGTCCTACCCCATCATCCTGTACGCTGATTTTAATGCAGTCCTTGTCCTGAAACACACTTATATCTATTTGTTTAGCTCCATAACGAAAGGCATTGTGTACGATTACGTCTAGGCCTGCTTTCAACTGACCGGAGTCGCATCGGTACTGTCTACGTTCATCTTTAATTTCTTGTCTGTACTTAAACCTGATATCCGATAACCGCGCAAGCCAACGATAACTCGATGTGCGGGACCTAACTTGTACGGCTATGTAGCGGGCTTCACGTTTTCCTATGTTTTGTGCTTGGAAATGCCTTTCAGCCAGTGAACCCTTCGTGCCACTTATGTATATAGCACTATCGAGAAGAACACGCAAATCTGTAAAGCAGTCCTTCTGTTGATGTGTGAGATTGTATTCTATTATCCTCTCAAGGTGCTCAAGGAAATCTGAACTAACATGGTTCAGCGAATGAGCAATGCGTTCCCATCCCTTGAAGTAGACGATCAAATCGATATCGAGAACAGCAGCCAGCATTGCCGCTACATGCCTAGCAAGCATAAGATCCTCATCACTAAAAGGTTCATACGTCTGCAATGCCAAGTGAAGTGCATGTATCATTTTTGCAAGTTTGGTTTCCTCTTCTCTTGCCCCAGACTGAATATGTTCATCAATCTCATGGTGTAAGCACTCGGTATGCCATCTCACAGATTCCATTTTTGCTTCAAGATTGATTGGCATGATGTGCATGCGTTCGGCTGAATATTCCCCACCCTGTATTATTGTTCTGATATTTTTAGCACAATCTATCAATTCCTGAGCGAGTGGAAGTATTGTCTTGTAGAAAGCACTATTCTCATCCTCACCCCTCGAAAGCTTCTCTATACTATAGTATATAGCTTGTGGTGTATTGTTTCTCTCTGCGATTTTCTTTAAGTACTCCCCGTCACACATAGCACTCCACATTCTGCGCTTGTTTTCTAATTTCAGAACACCCAAGCACTGTTTTTTCCCATCCGAACCAGTTTGCTGACTGCTAATTATTGGAACCCCAAGTAATGACCAGCAATGAGTCTTGAGTTCCTTATCATAGGAGCCTACCCAACCCAAAGTCTCGTCTTGAACAGAGTAATTCAACACAAGTTCCCATTGGTCTCTAAAGATGCATCCCGTAAGACCTTCATTAATTGAGTGCGTTTTTCCCTCCACTTCTTCTGCATACCCATAAGCCTCCCGACACACCAGATCCTCGCCCTCACCCCGACCTAGAAATATTGAGCACACTTCAGCATGAAGGTGCGCTGCTATTCTATCTGTAATCCCAGCCATCGGCCTTTTACGTTCTTCATCTGGCCGCAACATGGCAGACATCATTTCTGGAAGCGAGTCCGCCAATATCTTTAAGGTTGCCGCAAGTTTTCCGTAATCAGTCTTTTTCATAAGACAATCACCAAATCCTCACACGGTCAATTTGTAAAATACAAACGTTCCTGATTCTGCAATCCTAAATATTTGCCATCTAATTTGCCAATATCATAGATACTCACATTATAAGTTACTACACACAAAGTATTATACACAATTAATACATATCAGCAAGAAAAAAAACTGTACCAAAAATGTACACTACTTCATCTTGAGCGAAAAGGCTGGCTCACTTTCAGAGTTGGCCTTCAGAAATCCATAACGAGGATATTACTTATCAGGCTGCGGGGCAAGCAACGGTATTAGAGCGTTTTTGTCCTAAAAATAAGCCATTGTTATTGACATTCACCTGCCTGGCGATATAGTATCTGAGGCTCTGC
Source organism: uncultured Pirellulales bacterium (assembly GCA_964471015.1). GTDB lineage: Bacteria > Planctomycetota > Phycisphaerae > Sedimentisphaerales > Anaerobacaceae > CAYYFT01. Next base: position 7,522 of record CAYYFT010000048.1, read on the forward strand.
TTGTCGTAGCAGTTATTGTTTGAGTCACTCAATTAGAGAAGATTTGTAAATGATGGACCCTGCGATATTCAAGGCATATGACATAAGGGGCGTTTATCCCGACCAGCTCAATGAAGAGGATGCGTGGAAGATTGGCTATGCCTCGGCACAGTTTTTGCGGTCCCTGCTCAGCGGTTACGAGCGAGGCCAGGCTAATGCTCAATCGCTGTGTGTCGGTCGCGATATGAGAACACACAGCAAAGCCTTATCGCAGGCACTTATAGAAGGAATGAATTCCACCGGAGCAGGTGCGATTGATATAGGAATGATTGATACACCGCAGATGTATTTTGCAATCAACCATTTCGGCACCTGCGGAGGCGTGCAGGTAACGGCTTCACATAACCCGGCCAAGTATAACGGCTTTAAGATATCCGGTCTGCAAGCCAGGCCGGTTGGTGTCAATACCGGCTTAAAAGATATAGAGCATATCGCAACCGCTCTGATTCACACCAAGGGTAAAGCTACGGGCACGGTGGAGGAAGTCGATTTGACCGACGAATACAAAGAGCATATCCTGAAGTTTCTTCGGCCCATCAAAGGTAAGCTGAAAATTGCCATTGATGCTTCAAACGGGATGGCAGGGAAAATGGCCCCGGCCATCTTTGGCGATTTGCCGATAGAGATAATCGGCCTTAACTTCGAGCATACCGGAAAATTCAAACACGAGCCAAATCCACTGATTGAAGAAAATCTGGCGGAAGTAAAAGCTGCGGTAAAGAAAAATAAATGCGATTTCGGAGTCTGCTTCGACGGCGACGCCGACAGATTGATGATGGTTGACCAGACCGGCGAAAATATCAGCTGTGATTTGTTGACGGCTTTGATGGCGCCGTATTTTTTAAAAGATAATCCGAAATCAACGATTGTCTATGATTTGCGTAGCAGTTGGGTGGTTCCAGAAGAGATTCTCAAAAACGGCGGCACGCCACGCAGAGAGCGGGTGGGACACGTTTTTATGAAGAAAGCTATGCGAGACTCGCACGCTGTATTCGGCGGAGAGCTTTCCGGCCACTTCTATTATCGCGACAATTACTATGCTGATTCGGCCCTGATTACCTTCGTGCACGTATTAAACATTGTCAGTGGCGCCGAGATACCAATAAGCGAGCTTATCAGGCCCTTACGAAGATACTATCACAGCGGCGAGATAAATTTCAGGGTCGAAGACAAGCAAGCAAAGATGGATGAGCTTGCGAAAAAATACAGTGACGGCCAAATCGACAATTTGGACGGTGTAACTGTCCAGTATAAAAACTGGTGGTTTAATTGTCGGCCGAGCAATACCGAGCCGCTGCTGAGGCTGACTGTCGAGGCCAAAACAAAAGAACTGCTTGACGAAAAACTTTCCGAAATCGAGAATCTGCTCGGTAAACCAGCATGACAATTCAGGCGTCACCGGCACGGCGACGCTACTTGTATTTGGCCCCCGGTTTCACTGGGGGTTACTCAGCTGGAAAGGATGGGATATTATGAAAACCGGAAAGTATTTTTTTCTTTTGGCCGTTGTTGCCGCAATTTTATGTGCTCCCGCCCTGGGCGAGGTCGAGCTGTCCCGCCCAGAGGACGAACCCATACTGCTTGGCCGGCCTAACCCTGTTCTTGCTGGGATAGACAAATTATGTGTTGTCGTAACGCAGTTAGATGACGAACCAAATAAAGATGGGTTAAGTCGAGGGGAACTTGAAACAAGAATAATAAATAAACTCAAAGAATGTAGTATCAAAGTAACCGCTGCAATCGCAGGGGACATTCTGAACATTCCGGAGTTTAGAGTCAGTATAGAAATGCTTAAGCTCAAAGACCTGCAGCAGTATGTTTACTGTATTCAGACTTCGTTAGCCACCAAAGTTTCACTATCAAACGAGCCACCTCTTTGTATAAAGGCTGATGTCTGGAAGACTGAGCCGGCAATGCAGACAGTACCGGTGCAAAGTATGCCTGCTGCCGTTACCAGCGCGGTATTAGAGCACGTTGAAGCGTTTATCCACGCTTATCTTGCAGCCAATCCGCAGACTGGCCAGTTATCTGACGTCAATAACGTTAGTGAAGCTGCGAAAGAACAGGTCAAGCCGGCCGCTAAAGCGACGCCAGCCGAATACAAATATGTTGCATCAAAAAACAGCAAGGTCTTCCACAGGCCCGATTGCAGCTCGGCAAAGAGAATCAAACCGGAAAATCTTGTCGGTTACAACAGCAGAGATGAAGCAATAAGCGCCGGCAAAAGACCCTGCAAGCGATGTAAGCCGTAGGAATTCGCGGCCCAAATCAAATGGTCAAGTAACAGATGCAGTTGCTCACTATCACAATTATAGCTGTTGGTCTGGCGATGGATGCTTTTGCTGTCTCTATCGTCAGCGGCTCAACCTATAACCGGTTAAAGATAAAGCATGCTTTTCGCATAGCTGTCTTTTTCGGCGGCTTTCAGGCGCTTATGCCCCTGGTTGGCTCTCTGGCAGGGATGAGTGTAAAAGAGTATGTTGCAGATTATGACCATTGGATAGCCTTCGTTCTTCTAAGTGCCGTCGGCGCCAAAATGATTTACGAATCATTCAAAATCACCTCCGCCGAGGAAAATTTTAATCCGGAGAATATCATGGTTCTGCTGGTCTTGTCCGTTGCTACCAGCATCGATGCCCTGGCCATCGGGATAACGCTTTCATTTTTACAGATTTCAATCGCAATCGCTGTTGTAATTATCGGCCTGGTAACCTTCTTACTCTCCTGCCTTGGTGTTTTAATCGGCACAAAATTCGGGCACTTTTTCGAAAATAAAATCGAAGCCGTCGGTGGCTTGGTTCTTGTTGCTCTCGGTGTAAAAATACTCATCCAGCACCTTTTCTTTTGAATAGTGGTAGTTCTCTCCTTGCAAAAAACATCATTTTTGTTATAGATAATGCAAGAAGAAGCCGCACGGGATGATTAGAACTGATATGAAAATTATACGCTAATAGTTTTTAAGTAAAGCGGCTTAATAAAAACTCCTATGGCAAAAACAACGAAGGCAATAAATTGGGAAAAGTTAACGGATGAAGAAATCCTGCAGATGCGAGTTAGAGACCTCAAGCTGCAAATCCAGGGTTCTTCTCTCGAACTGCTTATTGAAAAACTCTATGAGGAACTCACTTCAAAAGATATAAGCTTTCATCCGCCGTGCTATCTTGCTGATGAGTGGCTTTGCCCCGACAGGGAGCCAATTATCGGCATTCCATTCTTCTTAGCCCACTCCCGGTTAAAGAATATTGAAAAGAAAATTATGTTCGAAGTCGAAGGTGGAACAGAAAAATCGTGTATGAAGCTTCTCCGGCATGAGTGTGGACATGTTCTGAATTACGCGTATGAACTGTATAAAAAAACTCGATGGCGTGAACTGTTCGGGCCTTTCTCAGCCAGGTACTCTGATTACTATCACTACCAGCCTTACTCTAAACGCTTCGTTATCCACCTCAAAGACAATTACGCTCAGGCTCATCCGGATGAGGACTTTGCAGAGACTTTTGCCGTCTGGCTTACTCCGAACAGCCACTGGCAGGAAAAATACCGTGGTTGGCCAGTCATTAAGAAACTACAGTATGTCGATAACTTAATGAAAAAGGTCGGCAACCAAT
>CAYYFT010000049.1:0-11163 GCA_964471015.1 uncultured Pirellulales bacterium
GTCCACAAGGCGATGGTGTATATGGCTGAGAAAGTCAAGGAAAAGTCATCCGGCCGAATGCAAATTCAAATCTTCCCGAGCGAACAGTTAGGCACAGAAAAGGAAAACATAGAATCACTTCAGCTCGGCTATCTGGCAATGACAAAGACATCGACGGCGGTAATGGAAGGGTTTGTGCCGAGAATGAAAATATTCGGCATTCCTTATCTTTTCAGAGATTCCGAGCATTACTGGAAGGTTCTGAAAGGCCCTATAGGCAAGGAACTGCTGCTGGCTGGTCAAAACAAAGGCCTTCGCGGCTTGTGCTTTTATGACGCCGGGGCGAGAAGTTTTTATGCAAAGAAAGAAATCAACAGTCCTGCAGACCTGAAGGGCCTGAAAGTCCGTGTTATGAAGAGCATAATGTCCATAAAGATGATAGACGCTATGGGCGGTTCGCCGACACCGATTCCGTGGGGCGAACTTTATACTTCACTCGAACAGGGTGTTGTTGACGCGGCGGAAAACAACCCACCTTCATATCGAACTTCACGGCATTACGAGGTATGCAAATATTACACACTGGACGAACATGCAAGACTGCCTGACATACTGATGATAAGCGTGAAGGTGTGGAACAATCTCAAGGGCGAATTTCAGCAGATACTTCAGGAGGCCGTGGATGAGTCTGTCGAATATCAGCGCAAGATTTGGGCCGAAGCTGAAGAAGCAGACCTGAAAATAGTACAGGATGCGGGGGTCAAGGTAATGTACCCGGACAAGAAACCCTTCCAGGAATCAGTCAGGAGCGTATGGGATGAGTTCGAGGGCACCGAAATCGGCCAATTAATCAAGCAGATACAAGAGGTAAAGTGACGGTGTTCAGGTCGATAAAAAAGGTATTAGACCGTTCACTCGAACTGCTTGTTATAGTAGTGGTGGTAGTGCTGGTAGTGGACGTGCTATGGCAGGTCTTTACACGCTTTATCCTTAAAAACCCAAGCACGTGGACGGAAGAGCTGGCGATAATCTTGCTTATCTGGGTTTCACTTCTCGGGGCGGCAGTGGCGCTGAACCGAGGTGCGCATCTGGGTATCGATTACTTCGTAGGCAAGCTCTCACCCAAAAAAAGACTTTACACTGAAATCTTCGTATTTTTGTGCGTATCGGCCTTTTCGTTGACCGTAATGGTTATCGGCGGAACTGACTTGGTCAGGACCACGCTGCGGCTGGAACAGCTGTTACCGGCGCTCAGCTTCAAGCTTGGATTCCCCGTCAAGGTCGGTTATGTGTATCTCGCAGTGCCAATCAGCGGTTTCTTTCTCGTGCTTTATTCCGTCATCGGCCTGGTTGAAAGACTGGCACAACTGTCCAGGGGCGGGCCCATTCCACAACAACAGATTACCCATCATGTTGAGGAGGGAATTGATTAGCAGTCAAAACACCGGATGAACACTGTACCAAGCTTAAAATGTGAAAGGTCGTTACAGTGGATACACCTGTATTAGTACTGGTTGTAAGCTTCTTTATACTGCTTCTGCTAAACGTACCCGTGGCATTTTGCATGGGTATCGCAACAGTCCTGGCGGTTCTGGCCATAGGCGGGCTGCCGGCATTCGTGAATGTGGCACATAATATAGCTACCGGCATAGACAGCTTCGCACTTTTAGCAATACCGTTTTTTATCCTGTCAGGTCAACTTATGGGTCACGGAGGCATCGCCCAGCGACTAATCAACTTTGCCAATGCGCTGGTCGGCCGATTCCGCGGCGGGCTGGCTTTCGTAAATGTACTGACCTGCATGCTCTTCGGCGCAATAGCAGGTTCAGCAACAGCGGCGATATCCGGGGTGGGGGGCTTTATGGTACCACTGATGAACAAGATGGGCTACGACAGGGACTTCAACGCCTCGGTGACCATAACCGCGGCAACAACAGGGCTGTTAATTCCACCAAGCAATGTTATGATTGTCTATTCATTAGCCACGGGTGGTTTTGTTTCGATTGCTGCTATGTTCATAGCGGGGTACCTTCCCGGCATTTTGGTGGGGCTGGGATTAATGGGCGTAAGCGGATGGATATCTATCAAGCACAACTACGGCAAAGGGCAGGCCTTCGCTCTCAAAAAGGCGCTGATAAGTTTCCTTCGGGCAATACCACCGTTGCTGCTTGTTGTTATTGTAATCGGCGGTATCCTTAAGGGCTGGTTTACTCCGACAGAAGCCTCGGCAATCGCCGTTCTCTATGCATTATTTCTTGCTGTGATTGTGTATCGTGAAGTAAAAATCAAAGACCTGCCGAAGATTCTCCTTCAGTGCGGTGTCACCACATCGGTAGTTTTTCTGCTGATAGGGACGAGCATGGCGATGTCGTGGGTCCTCGCATCGGAGAGGGTCCCCCAAGATATAAGTGCGGCACTATTAGGGACAACAAACAACAAAGTTTTGCTTTTACTGATGATTAACGCCATCCTGATGGTGGTGGGGTGTTTTATGGATATGACGCCCGCTATTCTGATATTCACCCCCATCTTTTTACCCGTCGTTGAGAAGCTCGGGATACATCCGTTACATTTCGGCATCATTCTCATTATGAACCTATGTATAGGTCTGTGCACTCCACCGGTTGGAACCGCTCTTTTCCTCGGCTGCGGCATAGCTGATACCACAGTAACTAAAGTGATACGCCACATTGTTCCATTTTTTATCGCTATGATAATTACCCTTTTGATTTGCACCTTCGTGCCTGAAATATCCATGTGGCTGCCGGGTAAACTCGGACTCGTTAAGTAGATACGCTGCATCTATCCGTCACAACCGGGGCGGCTCGATTGTCCCTTGACAAACGCACAACTGCATCGTAATATCGCATCATTTAATTGGATCGGAGCAGATATGAAATACTTATTGAAGAATATATTATTCGTGCTATGTATTGTGGCTCCGGTTTGTTCAATAGCCAGCGCTGATGACGGCTACGACCTTTGGATGTCCTACAGAAAGCTGGATGATGCAACGATATTGAAAGAATACCAGCAGGCTTTTTCTTCTATTGTAATTCAGGGCCAATCTGAAACGCTCGGCATCATCCGAGAGGAAGTGAAAAAGGGGCTGGACGGACTTTTAGGAGCCGATTTGCCCGTAAGCAACATACTTACTGTAGGCAGCGCTCTTGTCATCGGCACACCGAGAGAGTCTGAACTAATACAAAAATTAGACTTGTCTGATAAACTGGCGACTTTGGGGCGTGAAGGATTCCTGATTAAGTCAACCAAGATAAACGATGTTCCGGCAGTGGTTATCGCCGCAAACGAGGACATAGGCCTTTTGTATGGCACTTTTCATTTGCTTAGACTTATGCAAACAGGACAATCCCTCAAAGATATAGACATCTGCTCCAGGCCGCGAATTCAATACCGACTTTTGGACCACTGGGACAAGCTGGATGGTTCCATCTCGGACGAGCGCGGCTATGCCGGTAAATCATTATGGAAATGGGATGAGCTGCCGGAGACCATAGACCCGCGATATAAAGATTATGCGAGGGCAAATGCCTCGCTTGGCATCAATGGGACGGTCATCAACAGTGTCAATGCCAACCCCGACATCCTTAAGGCCGAATACCTCAAAAAAGTTGCCAAGCTGGCTGACGTCTTTCGTCCATACGGCATCAGGGTATTTCTTTCGGCCAATTTCTCCTCTCCAATATCAGCCAAGTTTGCTCACGAAAGCAACCGAAGAGGCGGCATAGGTAATCTGAAGACCTCCGACCCGTGCGATCCTGAGGTTAGATTATGGTGGAAGAATAAAGTAAAGGAGATATATCAATTCATTCCTGATTTCGGCGGCTTTTTGGTCAAGGCCAGCTCCGAGGGTATGCCCAGTCCGCAGGAATATAACAGGACCCACGCCGACGGGGCCAATATGCTGGCTGAGGCACTGGCTCCTTACGGCGGCATAGTGATGTGGCGGTCTTTTGTATATGACGACAGCAAGGTTGACGACGACCGGGCAAAGCGGGCATACAAGGAATTTGTTCCCTTCGACGGGAAGTTTAGCTCGAATGTCTTTATTCAATCCAAGAACGGCCCAATTGACTTTCAGCCGCGTGAGCCGGTTAATTCCCTGTTCGGGGCGATGCCCAGGACGCCTTTGATGCTCGAATTACAGATTGCACAGGAGTACTTAGGACATTCGAAGCACTTGGTTTTCTTGGCGCCGATGTGGAAAGAATACCTGGAGTTTGACACTTATGCCAAAGGCCGCGGTTCGACCCTTGCTTCAATTATAGATGGGAACACGCATAATTACCAGATGACCGGCATTGCGGGTGTGGCGAATACCGGCGACGACAGAAACTGGTGCGGACACCTCTTCGCCCAGGCCAACTGGTATGCCTTCGGCCGATTGAGCTGGGACCACAGTCTTACTGCTGAACAAATCGCAGATGAATGGATAAAAGCAACATTAACCAGTGATGCCAATGCGGTGAATACCATAAAGTCGATGATGATGGGTTCCTGGGAGGCCTGCATCAACTATATGACACCTCTCGGCCTGCACCATATTATGCAAGAGGGTTTTCATTACGGCCCGCAGCCACAGCTCGACAAGAGCGGCAGAATAGACTGGACGAGCGTTTATTACCATCGTGCGGATGCCAACGGCCTTGGTTTTGACCGAAGCTCAACGGGCAGTAATGCAACATCGCAGTATTTTTCGCCATTGCGTGAGACCTTTGATGACGTCAATACCTGCCCTGAGAAATATCTGCTCTGGTTCCACCATGTTCCGTGGGACCACAAGACCGAATCTGGCAGAACCTTGTGGGATGAACTGTGTTATAGATACTATACAGGTGTTGATTATGTAAAGGAGATGGAACGCAAGTGGGCTGCCCTCGAAAAGGATATAGACCCCGATATATGCCTGCACGTTAAGGAAAAATTAGCCACTCAGGAAAAGGACGCTGCCATTTGGCGAGATACCTGTCTGGGCTATTTTCAGAAATTCAGTAATAGGCCGGTGCCCGCCTCTAATTAAAATGACTATATAAGACTACTATTAATCATCCTTAAGCTAAAGAAGTAAGGAGGTTCGTTATGCGAGCAACCAATTCAACTAAAATTATTTCGATAATTGCACTGTGCCTGTTTGCTTTTCAACGTGATGCTTTAGCCATTGGTCAGCATCAATATGTGGACACTGTTCACAGCGAAGGCAGTTTCTGCCTTGCACAAAAGGAAGAAGTCGCGGACATATATGTTGACTCGCAGGACTATCCCGGGGTCATTCGCGCCGCCAAAGACCTGCAGTCGGATATTGCTCGCGTCACGGGCCGCACCGCGAAGGTCACACACGAAAAAACCAGTTTTGGAAATAATGTGGTTCTTATCGGCACGATTGGAAAAAGCAAAATCATCGACCAATTGATAAAAGACGGCAAAGTCGATGCGGCACCAATCGCCGGCAAGTGGGAATCGTTTATCATTGCGGTTGTGCCGAAACCTTTGGCGGGGGTCGAGAATGCCCTTGTTATCGCCGGCAGCGATAAAAGAGGAACCATCTACGGCATATATGACCTCTCCGAGCAGATTGGGGTCTCACCGTGGTATTGGTGGGCGGATGTGCCGGTCGAAAAGAAAGATAGTCTTTTTGTGAAGGCGGGCAAATATGTGCAGGGGCCGCCAGCCGTCAAGTATCGGGGAATTTTTCTAAACGACGAAGAACCTGCGCTGGGTCGCTGGGTTGTGGAAAGATACGGTGGATTCAACCACCAGTTTTATGTGAAAGTGTTTGAACTTATTCTGCGGCTGAAGGGCAACTTCCTTTGGCCTGCTATGTGGTGGGCGAGTTTCAACAGCGACGACCTGCTCAACCCAAAGTTGGCAGATAAATACGGCATTGTGATGAACACCACCCATCACGAGCCGATGATGCGCGCCCACGCCGAGTGGAAAAAAAGCAGAGGAGGCGCGTGGAACTACGAAACCAATGCCAAAAAGCTGCGGGAATTCTGGACGGAAGGAATTAAGCGAATGGGTTCATACGAAAGCATCGTAACCCTCGCTATGCGCGGAGATGGCGACAAAGCAATGAGCGAGAGCACAAACATCGCTCTGCTGGAGAAAATTGTTGCCGACCAGCGCAAAATACTCGGAGAAGTCACCGGCAAAGATTTAAACAGCATCCCCCAACTATGGGCTTTATATAAGGAAGTGCAGGATTACTATGACAAGGGCATGACGGTTCCGGATGATGTGACGTTGTTATTGTGTGATGATAACTGGGGAAATGTCCGCAGACTGCCTAAACCCGGGGATAAGCCGCGCTCCGGCGGATATGGTATGTATTATCATTTTGACTTTGTAGGCGGCCCGAGAAATTATAAGTGGCTAAATACAAATCCGATAGCCCGTGTTTGGGAGCAGATGCACCTGGCTTATCGTCACGGTGTTGACCGAATCTGGTTAGTCAACGTCGGCGACCTTAAGCCAATGGAGTTTCCAATCTCGTTTTTCCTGGATTATGCATGGGCCCCGGACAAATTGCCAGCCGAGCGTTTGCCCGAATACACACGGCTTTGGGCGCAGCAACAGTTCGGCCCCAAGTATGCCGCAGATATCGCCGACATCCTCAACAAATACACAAAATACAATGGCCGACGCAAACCTGAGATGCTGGCTGCTGACACCTACAGTCTCTCAAACTACCGCGAGGCGGAAACAGTTGTCGCCGACTACAATAAACTTGCGGACAAGGCCGACAAGATTTACAAGGCCATACCTGCCGAATACAAAGATGCCTATTACCAGCTTGTGCTGCATCCTGTGATAGCTTGTGCCAATTTAAACGAACTTTATGTGACCGTTGGAAAGAATCACCTCTATGCGAAACAAGGACGTGCCGCCACTAATGATATGGCTAAGAGGGTTAAAGATTTATTTAAAAAAGATGCTAAGATTTCTCACCATTATAACAAGGTCATGGCCAGCGGCAAATGGAACCATATGATGGACCAAACGCATATCAGTTATACGAACTGGCAGCAGCCGGAAAAGGATGTTATGCTCGAAGTCGAAAATATTAAAATACCTGAGGATGCGGATATGGGCGTGGCGATTGAAGGCTCAGACAGTTGGTGGCCAGAGAATAGGAAAAAAGCCGTATTGCCTGAGTTCGACCCCTTTAATCAACAAACATATTATATCGAGGTATTCAATCGCGGACAGACACCTTTTGGTTATAAAGTCAAACCAGGAGAACCGTGGTTGCTTGTTACACCTAATCAAGGAAAAATCGATAAAGAGCAGCGAGTGTGGGTAACTGTAGACTGGCAGAAGGCGCCGACCGGAAAGCAGAGTGTTGCGATTACTATAGCCGGATCAGATAACAAACAGGTCGTTGTTCATGCTCCAATTAACAATCCTGCATCTCCGAAACCAGAGCAGGTCACCGGCTTTGTCGAGAGCAACGGCTACATCTCCATAGAGGCTGAACATTATTCCCGCGCAATCAATGCAGACCCAGTCAAATGGCTGCGTATCCCTGATTTAGGCCGGACACTTTCAGGAATGACCCCTGTGCCGGTAACAGCTCCAAGTCAGAAACCTGAAGGAGATAGTCCTCGCCTGGAATACCCTATGTATCTGTTTAATAGTGGTAAGGTAGAAGTGAAGGTGTATGTATCTCCTACCCAAAACTTTCTTAATACTCAGGGATTGTGGTATGCTATTTCATTCGATGACGAGACACCACAAATTATTAACATCCATGAGAAAGACACGATTCCCGACTGGAAATACCCTCCAACCTGGAATCAGGCGGTAAGTGAGAATATTAAAGTGATGGTCTCCAAACACCTCCTCGAAAAGCCGGGTGAGCATGTTTTAAAATTCTGGATGGTTGACCCGGGCATTGTGCTGCAGAAAATTGTTGTGAATACGGGCGGCCTTAAGCCGAGCTATCTCGGCCCGCCTGAAAGCTACCGCAGCGGATGCAACAGCCAACGGTCGGATTCGAACCGACAACCGCTGGTTTACAAAACCAGAGCTCTACCGTTGAGCTACGTTGGCATCTAAACCGATAGGACGGTTTACGCCGGAAATGATAATAAAAAATTGCGTCTCAGTCACGCATTTTTTCAGGGAATCGCGCTTCCCAGGCCGCTATCTGATTTACGTGAGCCGAAGTGGTTTACGCCTCTTTCTGCAATTTCTAACGAGGCTTGCATCTCACGTTGCCGGCAGCTATCATTAATTAGAAAAAATAGTGAACTCTGTGGCAGGAAAGGAAGTAATAAATGCCGGCGTTTCGCTCCCCTAACAATCCTATAATCGGGCCAAGGAATATCAAGCCTTCAAGAGATGACCTCGAAGTTATCGGCGTGTTTAACGCCGGCGTTGCCCGCTTCAAAGATGAAATAATTCTACTGCTTCGGGTCGCCGAACGACCGCTCAGCTCACATCCGGACATAACATTAGCCGCCGTTTACGATGTCGCTGAAGGAGACATCGTCTTAAAGGAATTTTCAAAAAATGACCCTAAAAACGATTTTTCAGACCCAAGGCTAATAATAACGCCGACACAAACTTTCCTGACGTCGCTCTCGCACTTGAGGCTGGCGCGAAGCACTGACGGCATAAACTTCGAGATTGAAGATGCCCCCACAATCGCTCCGGCAAATGATTATGAAACCTTTGGCCTCGAAGACCCCAGAATTACGCTCATTGACGGCGCGTATTATATCAGCTATGTTGCGGTCTCTCCTCTCGGAGTAACAACCTGCCTGATATCAACTAAGGATTTTAATTCTTTCCAGCGTCGCGGAGTTATCTTCTGCCCTGACAACAAGGATGTGGTGCTTTTCCCCGAAAAAATTAATGACAAATTCTATGCCCTCCATCGGCCTGTTTCCCCTCTGTTCAAAAAACACCAAATCTGGCTTGCGGAATCCCCTGACCTGATTTGTTGGGGAAACCATCGTTTTGCTATGGAGCCTCGACCAGGCCTCTGGGACGAGACAAAAATCGGCGCCAGTGCCGTCCCTTTCAAAATCAAACAAGGCTGGCTCGAAATCTACCACGGCGCCAACAGAAACAACCGCTATTGCCTCGGTGCCGTCCTGCTCGACAGTCACCAGCCCTGGAAAGTAATCGCAAGGTCACAAAAGCCTGTTCTCCAGCCCCAGGCCGATTATGAAATTGAAGGCTTCTTTGGAAATGTCGTATTTAGCTGTGGCCTGCTCTATGAAGAAGAGAAACTGAAGATTTATTACGGCGTCGCCGATACCGCCGTCTGTTTCGCAGAACTGCCTTTGCAGAATGTCCTCGATAACTTAAATTTGTAATCTTGAGTCTCTGCTTTCTTTTCCTCTTTTAACCTCTGCTATTCTCTTGTCATTTGTCGCAGCTTTTAGTATTTTGGCGCACTATGATTATCAGGCGTTCACAATCCGGACCCAAACCGCTTTTGCTGGTTCGCCGCCTGTATGGCCTTTTGGCCCCACGCGCATACAGCGTTATTATGTTCGCTGCCTTATTTTGCACCTTGGCCGTGAAGCTCTTTCACGCCTGGCGCATCGCTCTGCTCAACGAATATCTTAGCTGGATATTCGCCGATGTATCTGTCCTGTTAGGTATCGAAGTTATCCTGGCGCTGCTCTGTTTTCGCTGGCCTTATAGATGGCTCATCCGCACAGCTTGTATTTGTGCCGCGGTTGTATGCACCTGGTCGGTTATGAATGCCGGCTGGCTGATAAGAACAGGAACGCAAATCTTACCCACCGTCCTTTTGCCGTTAGTTCGCGACCCAATAAACGCATTAGACATCATTGGCGTCAATCTTGTAAAAATGCCGACCGCCGCCGTAGCCCTGCTCGGACCCAGCGCTATTGCTCTTATCTTTTTCTTTCTCGTTCTGGCAAAACCGCCGCTGCCACGTTACAACAAAAAACGCTTTGCAGGTAGAATTACCGTTTCTGTTCTCCTTGTTCTTATCGCCATCTTGGCTCGCAGCACACTCACCAGCCGGGGCTCTCCACAAATTGTCTCTGAAAGCCTGCGTTACAATTGCCAGTTAAGGGCTGTAACCTCTCTGTTTTTCTCCGATTCCGCCAGGATGGCAAAAACCAATGTAGCCAACGCAAAAAGAAAAATACCTGCCTTTGACAATATAAAAATTGCGATCTCGCCAAAACAGCATCGCTTAAACCACAATGTCGTTATTGTTGTCCTCGAGGGCGTACAATACAGATACACCTCACTTTATAACAAACAAAGTAACCTCACGCCCTATCTCGCAGCCTTGGCAAAACAGGGCGTCGAATTTACAAACGCACGTTCCTCACTTACACATACAACAAAGGTTCTGTTCAGTCTTCTGACCGGCCGATTTCCTTCTGTCTCTCAGGATATTGCCGAGGCCGTCCCTGTCGAAAAGCCCTACGCCTCCATCCCCACCATTCTAAAACAGAACGCTAATTTCCGAACCGCTTTTTTCCAGTCCGCAAAGGGAAATTTCGAATCTCGACCGGGATTGGTCCACAATCTCGGCTTTGACAAGTTCTGGGCCAGAGACGACTTGAATAACTCTGACGCCTTTCTCGGCTATCTGGCCTGCGATGAGTTTGAAATGCTGAAACCTATCATCCAATGGATAAAAGCTGAAGAAAAACCATTCTTTCTGACAATTATGTGCTCGGTTAGCCACGACCCTTATGAGGTCCCGCAGTGGTTTGCAAACCCTGCCAAAGAGCCACTCGCCAGATATCAACAGGCCATCTCCTACACAGACAAATTCTTAGCTGCGCTGGACGTCGAACTCGCAAAGCTGAATCTCACTGACAAAACTATTTTTTGTGTTATAGGAGATCACGGCGAAGCCTTCGGCGAGCACGGACTGCTCGGCCACGAAAGAATTGCCTTCGATGAAACCCTCAGAATACCATTTTGTTTGCGGGCACCATTTTTGATTCAGCCGAAAACCACAGTAACTCAACCGGTCAGCTCCGTTGATTTGGCCCCGACACTGCTGACCCTGTTGGGTTTCGATACCAGCGACGTCGGCTTTGACGGCACCGATGCCCTTGGACCCATACCCGATGACCGCAAAGTATATTTCTCCGGCTGGCTCAGCCAAAGCCCTGCCGGGTTTGTAAAAGCAAATCGAAAGTTCATATACTATCC
>CAYYFT010000050.1:0-11014 GCA_964471015.1 uncultured Pirellulales bacterium
GTTTGTAAGGCATTCGGAAACCCCATCGAAGATTCTCTATCAACTACGAACTATGAACAATGAACAAACTAAATTATGCAAAACGAACCCAATTTTCAAAACGCCCAAATGAACATAAGTTATTATTATACAATGAACTATGAACAAAACACTATGAACGATGTCATTCAAAACAAACCCAAACAAAGCCAATCTATGGTGAGCAAGGTTGAAGGACGAGTTTCAAAATGTACAATAGGTCATTTATGGAAAAATACTCGCCGAATAAAAAGTGTCTTGTGATGAGCAGGGATGAGGTTCGGGCGTTTGACGCCTGGGCGATAAATGAGCTTGGAATACCCGGGGTGGTTTTGATGGAAAACGCCGGCCGCAGTTGTGCTGAGTTGATTAAGGAGAAACTGGACGGTGTTGCCAATCCGAAGGTCTGTGTATTCTGCGGAACGGGCAACAACGGCGGCGACGGTTACGTAATTGCGAGGCATCTTTTGAACAGCGGCTTTGAAGTTGTAGTGGTCATATGCGGCGACCGCAATAAAGTTAAGGGCGATGCAAAGATAAATCTGGATATTTTAGAGGGGCTGGGCCAGTCAATTGAACAATTGAAGCTCGATAAGGGCGACATCCGGGGCAGGGTTAAAACTTTCGCAGCGGGCGCTTGTTTGCTCGTTGACGGTCTTTTCGGGACGGGATTAAGCGGGCGGCTGAACGATGAGTATAAGCAGTTGCTCGAAAGTATAAATTCGCAGAGTTGTCCTATTCTGGCGGTTGATATTCCGTCCGGCCTGGATTGTGATAGTGGTGAGCCGCTTGGTGCAGTTATCAGGGCGAGCTATACCGTAACTTTCGCTGCGGTCAAAAGGGGGTTTAGCGTTTCAAAGACTGCAAGTGCATACACGGGCGAGGTTTTTGTCGCCTCGATTGGCGTGAAAGCAGCTAATTGATACGTCAAATTAAAATGCACCGGGTCTGATTGACTGTGCTTTGTAGCCTATAAAGTAGAGGAATCTTTCGGCGTTAAATACAGGGACCGAAAGGGCTTCTGCGCGCGTTTGTACTTCTTTGTAAGAGGTAAGTTTTCGCAGGGAGGCTTCGTATTTTTCCATCGCCATTGGGTCAACTTCTATTTGTTCAAAAGTCGGCTTTTTGAGAACTCTGGGCATTGTTCCGAGGATGAGGAAGTCGGTATCGATGGAAATGTCATCGGCCACTCTGCCGCCCCATTTTTCGATAAGTGCTTTTATTTTCTCGGCAGCTTCATAGTCGATATCTCCATCGCCATCAAGGTCGAATTCACCCGCTACCACAAACACGTTGGTTCTATCACTATCCCAAATTAAATTTGCAGCGATATCATTCAGGATGATGGGGTTTTTTACGTTGGAACGTGTAATGCGTGCGGCTGAGATGTTTTTCCCGACATTAAATACTTCGATTTCAGCTTTTCCCTTGCCGTCTTTGGGGATAGGCATGTTTTTTTCGTAGACCGAAAAAGTTAAACCCCGATAGACACGGTCGTCACTTCCGATGTTGAGATGAACTATTTTTGTTGAGTCATCAATTAATATTATTTTCCCATCGGGCTTATATGCCGCTACTTCACTGTCAGGTGGGGGCACAAGCGCGTGAAGCCTTTCCTGGGCGCGTTTTATTCTCTCTTCGGAAATTGCCAATTCTGCTTCTGTTTTCAGCAGCTGCTGGTTTAGTCTTTTTCGTTCGTCTCTTTCCTCATCGAGCTGTGCCATAAGAGTCTTAACCTGCTGCTCCGAGGTTTGTTGCATCATTGTTTTAAGGTCATCGTAGTCCTGCTTGATTTCGTTAACCTGTTGCTGATATTTTTCTTTTTCAGCTAAGAGTGCTTGTTCTTTTTGAAAACCTGCTGCCATTGCATCGTCAAATCGGCTTTTCAGCTGTTCAAGCTGTTCTTCGAGAGCAAGTACCGTATTCGTAGTATTGTCCAGCTTTGTTTTCAGTTTTTCTATTATCCGTACGAGTCCGATGGTGTTGGGGTCGTCGATTTCAATGTAAGGTTGTTGCTGGGTCAGGAGTTGCGGTGTTTGGCGGTAACTTTCCAAAACCTCCGGCGGAGTGGGGACAAATAACAGGCCTGTAACCTGCTTTTCATCGTTGTAAGCGACTTTTATATCAAGGCAGCCTTTCTCAAATTCGCAGGTGATGAACACAATATCATAGTCCGCTTCTTTTTCCGTTCGGAGACCAATTTGTTTTTTGAAGGGTCCCATTTGGTCGATAGTTGATTCCCATATTTCTTCAAGTTTCTCGGGAGGCAATTCATTTTTCATCGTTTCATCGAAGCTCTCTGAGACCGCTGAAAACTGCTGGTTGGCCAGTAATTCGACGAATTCGTTGTTTGGAACTTCTGGTGCGGTGTTTTCGGTGTCAGGGTACTGTTGGGTTAATAATTCCAATATGTCTTTGACCTCTCTATTTACGTTGTCGATTTTGACTTCAGCCGAGGTCTCTTCCGGCAGGCCTCCGATGATTAGAGAGACCGTTTCGTCAAGATAATCGACCATTGTGCCAAGTCTGCTCTTTCGGGGCTGTTTTGCCCCCACTATCGCTCCTATTCTTCGCACTTCCGCACTGCTGGCCAGTTCGTCCATCTGGCTTTGTAAAGCAACCGCCTTTGTCCTGTGTTTTTCGGATTGGAGATAGTAGATAACTGCGATGACGGTCGAGATAAGAAAAAGACCGACAAATGTTATCACAGTATAAAGCATAGTGCTGCTTTGCTGTCTTTTGCCCGTTGGCATAGCAAAAACTCCTTAGAAATACTGAAAAAACGCGTATTAAGGCTTTATAAACAGTGTATTATCGTCTGAAAAGGGGGCTAAGTCAACAAAAAAACTCTCAGGAGGTCTGATAATATATTATCGTCCTGATTTTGGTGCCGGAAAAACTAATATCTCAAAGTTTCTCCAAGAGGGATGGTAATTGGCTGATTTTATGTATTACGTGTTGAGCAGCGGCATCGGGGGCCTCGGAGGTTGATGTGTGTATGCGAGCAGGACGGGTTATCTGGATGGTCAAAAAACCTAATTTATTCGGTGCGATAAAGTCCTTCATTTGGTTGTCAGCGACGTAGGCTATAGCCTGTGGTTTTACATTCAGCGTCCGCATAAGTTTTTCGAAGCCGACCGGTGAGGGCTTCCAGTATTGTCTGCCAAGCTGTTCGGTGTAGATTATGAGCTTAAAATATTTTTCGATTTTGAGGGCCTGAACTTTTAATTGCTGGGCAGGCAGGAAACCATCCGTCAGCAGGGCCAGCGTATATTTCCCACTTAGCTGCTGAAGGACTTTTTCAGAATCGGTGGGCAGTGATATTTTCGGGGAATGGTTGCGATAAGTTTCTATCATTTTCTGGATAATCTCATCGTCATAGCTTATGCCGAGGTCGTCAAGGGCTGTGTTGAATGTCTTTGTGTGGTTGCCGGCGGTGAACTGCTGCCATAAGCTATCGAAAATATCCTCAGGAGATAGCACGTCCACCAGGTTAGAAAGGGACTCCGCAACGGCTTTGAAGCCGCTCCTACAGTAGTCAAGCTCATCGTAAAGCGTGTCGTCTAAATCAAAAACAACTGTTGTTATCATAATTCGCGGCTGTTTTTAGTAAAATATGCACAATACACTGTGCGTTACGAGTTTGTGCCATGTATAATTTATACGTTATTCGGGCGATGGGCAAGTGTTATGAGTGAACAAAGATTGCAGAAAGTTTTGGCGGCGGCGGGTGTTGCTTCTCGCAGAAGATGCGAAGAGCTGATACTCGATGGGGTTGTGTGTGTAAATCGTAAAGTGGTGGATAAGCTGCCGGCCTTTGCCGACCCTGAAAAGGACGTTATAACCGTAAACGGGAGGGAAATTCGCGCTGCCCTGAAGGTATATTTTCTTTTGAATAAGCCCAAGGGAGTGATTTGTACAAATTCGGACCCTCAGGGGAGAAAAAAAGCGATAGATATCGTAAAAACACGTGAGCGTATCTTCTGCGTCGGCAGGCTCGATATCGACAGCACAGGAATAATTATACTCACTAACGACAGCGAGCTGACAAACAGATTAACACATCCGAGATATGGACTGGCGAAAACGTATGTTGTAAGCATCAGGGACGAAGTTGGCGGCGAGCAGATAGAGAAGCTAAAAAAAGGGATTTGGCTGGCTGAAGGTAAAACAAACAGGGCATCAGTAAAGATATTAAAACGTAGTCATAAGCAGTCTTCGATAGAAATAACTATTCGAGAAGGACTTAATCGCCAGGTTCGGAGAATGTTCGCGAAAGTGGGGCTGTTAGTAAAGTCGCTCAAAAGAACGCGGATAGGCAAAATTGACACATGGGGGCTGGGCGTCGGTAAATATAGAGAATTGAATAGCTCAGAAATAGCGTATCTTAAGAAAGCGACGAGATTAGACCACTAAAACTTGCCCTGAGCCTGTTCGGCTACGCTCAGGATAAACCCTGACTTTCACTGCTGTTTTAGGCGAGACAATGTTCGCTTGGTATGATACAGGATTATCGCTGATTGTGCTTCTGTAAATCCAAGATTTCTCCGTCCGCCACTGCCAAAACCAAACTCTGTACTGCACATGATGTTTGATTTTGTTTTCTCTGTGGCTCCCGGCACTGCGACATGCCCAAGACCAAATGCGTGCCCTATCTCGTGGGCTTCCGGATTCTGGACATTGTTGTCTAGCCTTTCCCAATCAATGAGGACATAGGGGCGATTCGAATTCCTTTTTCCATGACTTGTAATGTCTCCATATCTGTTCTTTGGATTGTAGCTGTCATAGATATAGAAGTTGATTGCATGCGGATTTCTGACCTGTGGATCCCGACAGCGATTGAAAAGCTCGGCATAGCGATTTGAATCATAGGGGCTCTTGGAATCGCCAAGTACCACGAAAGGCTCCTTCGAATCCCTGAGTTGACCGTATAGAGTTGCCGACTTGAACCTGAACCTAATGATAGGCTTTCGAGCCAGTGTGACGAAAGTTCTATTTAAGATATCGACCTCTTTTTGGAGCTGTTCGACGCTGGCTTTGCGGTGAGCTTCGGGATTCGCTGTAATCACGCAGAAGTGCAGATCAACTTCCGGGATTGCCTTCGAGCTTGTTGTGTAGTTTGCTGCCTTGTCACTGAGTTTCTGTTGGCAGTATTCAATCCAAGCTGTGGACTCGTGGGACGGACTTGCTTTGTGATAAGGGGTGATGGTCTGGAGTGCTTTGGCATACTGTTTATTGTTAATCAGCAGTTGGGTCAACGCATACGTAATGCTCTGGTCGGTAGGATGCGCTTTCGAGCCTTCCGACAACAAGGCAATCCATTCCGTCTCGTTGATTTTGATCTTGCTGGGCCCGTATTGGATAGAGAGATGTCGGGCATGTTTGGCGAAAGCAGCAATGAGTTGCTGTCTTGTTTCGTGAGTGAGAGATCGCTGTTTCAGTAGTCTCAGATACTCTTCGACTTTCCGGCACGAAGGTAGTCGCTCGATATCCGCAATCAGGTTCTTGGCCCTCTCATACTCTTCTGTCGTAGCGAACGACCAAGGGCATGAACCCAGTACCAGAATCAGAGCCCATAGAATCAGAAACAACTTGTGCAATCGCATTGGTGACCTCACGCATTCCTAAGGTCTTTTGCCCCAACAGTTTGGTTCACCGGCGCAGCGTATGTGGCGTTCGTGTGCAGCCGCTGGTTCGGGAAGCTGTCTCCTAATATTATAGCATTGGCAGGACAACTTTCAACTGAGATTTCCCAGATAAGCCTTCATATGGTAAATGCGGGGTAAACCCCATTAGAAAGCTTGGGCGAGACTTTCTTTCTAACGGGGGTAAAGATTGTATGTATTTCTTGACGGTGAGAAGGGTGGGGTTATAATCGGGACCGGAATAGAGAAGAATTTAGAATGAGGTATTTTGCCGGAAAGGTGCATGATGGCAAGGATAGATTATGACAGCAAGTGGGAAGGTAGAGAAATCAGGCTGCCGTTCGGCCCGGACTTTAAGTTCAATTTGGCCTGGGTGAAGTGGATAATACCAGCAGCCGTGGTGGTGTGGCTTTTATCAGGGATATATATTGTCCAGCCGGATGAGCAGGGGGTCGTTCGGAGGTTCGGCAAGGCGGTGAAAGTGACACAGCCTGGTCCGAACTACCATTTGCCTCAGCCGATTGAGAAGGTCGATAAGGTAAAGGTAAAGAAGGTAAGGCGAATCGAAATAGGTTTCAGGACGGTTAGTACCGGGCAGCCCGCACGATACAGGTTTATGCCGGAAGAGTCCCTGATGCTTACAGGTGATGAGCAGATAGTCGATGCCCAGATAATCGTGCAGTACCTGGTCAGGGAGCCGGAGAAGTTTTTGTTCAATGTTCGCGACCTGGAGGCGGAACGCGGCGCTCTTATGGACGCGGCTGAGGTGGCTCTGAGGCAGGTGGTGGGGCAGCGGCCGATTGATGATGTGCTGATAACCGAGAAGCTGCAAATCGAGATTGATATCCGTGAGCTTCTGCAGCGAATAATAGACAGGTATGACAGCGGGGTAAAAGTGGTGGAAGTGAAGCTGCAAACGGTTCGTCCACCGAAAGAGGTGGCCGCAGCGTTTAGTGACGTCGTAAGTGCAAAGGAAGATAAGGAACGATTAGTCAAGGAAGCTGACGGTTATCGCGAGGATTTACTACCTAAGGCGAGGGGTCGTGCTGCGAGCATAATCAGGGGTGCGGAGGCGTATAAGGCCGAGCGGGTAAAACACGCTCAGGGCGATGCCGACAAATTTCTGGCAGTTTTGAAGGAGTACGAAAAGGCAAAAGATGTAACCCGCAAGCGGCTGTATCTGGAGACAATGGAGCAGATTCTGCCGGGGATACGAAAATTTGTGATTGACCCCGGAGCCGGCGGTAACCTGCTGCAATTTCTGCCTCTTGAAGAAGGAGGTGCAAAATGAGTCCCAAGATTATTATTGTAATTGTTCTGATTGTCATAGTTGCCATTGTCCTGGGTGGGTCGTTGTTTACAGTGGATGAAAAGGAACAGGCGATTGTTACGCAGTTAGGCAAATATGTAAGGACCGTTTCTGAGCCTGGTTTGGGCTTTAAGGTCCCTTTTCTTCAAAAGGTGCACAAATTTGAGGACAGGGTTCTGGAATATGATGCAGCAGCAGCACCAATCATTACCAGTGACAAAAAACATCTTGTTATCGACAATTATGCGAGATGGAGAATAGTAGAGCCGCTGAAGCTTTACCAGACGGTGCGGGATGAAGCCGGGGCGCAGGCGAGGCTGGATGATATAGTTTTTTCGGAGATACGTGAGGAGCTTGCCCGACATACACTGACGGAAATTGTCTCGGTCAATCGCGAGGCGATAATGGAAAAGGTACACAAGCAGTGCGACAATAAGGCGAGAGAATACGGCGTCGAGGTAATGGATGTGCGAATAAAGAGAGCTGATTTGCCCGCTGAGGTTGCGCATTCGGTCTATGCACGAATGAAAGCGGAAAGACAAAGAATCGCCAAGAAATATCGCAGCGAGGGTGAAGAAGAGGCGGTAAAGATAAGAGCGACTACCGATAAGGAAAAGACCATCCTGCTTGCGGAAAGCTACAGGCAGGCCGAGAAACTAAAGGGCGATGGCGATGCTGAGGCGATAAAGATATACGCAGAAGCTTTTGAGAAAGACCCTGAGTTTTACGCATTTGTCAGGACGCTGAAGGCGTATGAGAAGTCGCTGAGGCGGGATACGACAATTATTCTGTCGAGTGATTCGGAGCTTTTCCAGTATTTGAGCCCGCCGACGAAGTAGATGGTTTATATTGGCGATACCTGTCTTTTGCGCTTGCAATTTTCATATAAGGCTGTATATTGTTAGGGTTTTATGACGATTATGACAATAACCTGAGCATATAATCGGGAGTGTATTGATGTCAAGAGTATGTCATTTTACGGGTAAGCGGACGGTGGCTGGCAGAAGTATCAGCCGGCGTGGTAAGGCCAAGCATCTTGGTGGTGTCGGCAGAAAAACTACCGGCGTTACGAAGAGAAAGTTTAAACCAAATATACAAAAGGTTCAAGCGGTTGTCGATGGCAAGGTCTGCAGGATTAAGGTTTCAGCCAAAGCAATACGTATGGGGCTGGTTCAAAAGCCTTCCAAACGAAATTATAAACCAGCAGACTAAAGAGCGTAAGGCTTGTGCATTGGGGTCAGCGGGGTGGGTTTTGCCTCGCTTTTTTTATTTAGGCAGGAAGAAATGGGAAAAAGAATCGACCAAGCAGAAGTGAGGAAGGTCGCTAAATTATCTCGTCTGGATTTAAGCAAAGAGGAAATTGAGGAATTTACAGGTCAGTTAAGTGCAATCCTCGACTACGTGGCGAAAATGAATGAATTGGACACCACCGGAGTCCAGCCGCTGGCACATTGTTTGCCGATAAGCAACGTTTTCCGAGAAGATGTTGTCAAAGAGTCGCTGGGGACCGAAAAGACGCTGGCAAATGCACCGCAGCGGGACGGGGAATTCTTTAAGGTGCCGAAGATACTTGAAGAACCATAATCATTGATGATTGATTGCTGAATGGATTGGTTAAGCGCGAAAGAATTGCGAGATAAGATTAGGAACGGCCAGAGCAGCAGCGTCGAAGCGACCAATGCGGTTTTTGAGCACATTGCGAAAATTGAGCCGACCATTGGAGCGTATATAAGCACATTCGAGAAATCGGCTCTCGACAAGGCGAAGGAAGTTGACAATCGCATATCCAAAGGTGGGCCGGTGGGGGAACTGGCAGGTGTTCCGGTTGCGATAAAAGATAATATGTGCACCACTTTCGGGGCTACTACGTGCGCTTCGAAGATATTAGAGAACTTTTATTCACCATACAATGCGATGGTAGTTGATAAACTTTTAGCTGCTGATGCGGTAATAGTCGGCAAGACAAATCTGGATGAGTTTGCGATGGGTTCGAGCACGGAAAACTCGGGCTTGAAGCAGACGGTTAATCCGTGGGATACGAGTCGCGTTCCGGGCGGGAGCAGCGGAGGTTCGGCGGCTGCAGTGGCGGCGAGACTTTGCTTTGCGGCGCTCGGCTCGGATACCGGTGGCTCAATTCGCCAGCCAGCCAGTCTTTGCGGAGTAGTGGGACTGAAACCAACCTACGGCAGGATTTCACGATTCGGGCTTGTGGCATACGGTTCGAGTCTGGACCAAATCGGGCCAATAACCCGCACGGTGGGTGATTGCGCATTGATGATGAATGTTATAGCCAGCTACGACCCAGCCGACAGCACCAGCGTCGATGAGGGGACCGCTCCTGTGCCTGACTATCTTGAGAAACTTAATGAGCCGATAAGAAAACTGAAAATAGCAATTGTGCCGGAATTTGTCGCCGGGGCAGACAAACAAGTGCAAGAGGCACTGAGCGCTGCTTTAGATATATATAAAGGGCTTGGGGCAGAGATAATCGAAATAGAAATGGCTCATCTGGATTATGCAATTGCTGCTTATTACGTAATAGCTACGGCTGAGGCCTCGAGTAATCTGGCCCGATACGATGGTGTGCATTACGGGTATCGAACAAAAGACCCTAAGGATTATATTGAGGTGTATTCGAAATCACGGGCTGAAGGATTCGGCAAAGAGGTCAAGAGGCGAATAATGCTCGGTACTTATGCACTGTCGAGCGGCTATTATGATGCATATTATCTGAAGGCGCTTAAGGTCAGGAATTTGATACGCGGCGATTTCACCAAAGCTTTCGAGAGATGCGATTGTATTCTGATGCCTGTTTCACCGACGACTGCTTTTAAGATTGGCGAGAAGGTCGATGACCCGCTGACGATGTATCTTTCCGATATTTACACGATAGCCGTTAATTTGGCTGGCATTCCAGGCATCAGCATTCCGTGCGGCTTTGACGGCGAAAATCTGCCAATTGGACTGCAGATACTCTCGCCGGCGTTTAGCGAAGACAGATTACTGCGGATTGCGAGAATGTTCGAGAAGGAAACCGACTGGCACAGGAAGAGGCCGGCGATTATTAATCAATGAGTGAGTTGGAATACAAGGTTATAGTTGGTCTGGAAATTCACGTTCATCTTTGCACGAAGACGAAGATGTTTTGCGGTTGTGAGCTGAGTTTTGGCGAAGAGGCCAACAGTAAGGTATGTCCGGTGTGCCTTGGTATGCCGGGTGTGCTGCCGGTAATGAATAAGCAGGCGTTTGAGTATGCTGTGCTGGTGGCGCTGGCCCTTAATTGCGAAATAGCCAAATTTACGAAGTGGGACAGAAAAGGATATTACTATCCTGATTTACCAAAGAATTATCAGATAAGCCAGTATGATTTGCCGCTTAGCAGGAACGGCTTCATTGAAATGCCGCTGGAGTCTGGAAAAAGCAAAAGGATTAGAATAATCAGGGCGCACCTTGAGGAGGACGCAGGCAAGAACCTGCATGCGACGGGGAATTTTTCGCAGGTGGATTTGAATCGGGCAGGGACGCCTTTACTGGAGATTGTAACCGAGCCGGATATGAACAGCGCAGCAGAAGTGCGGGCACTGGCTGGGGAACTGCAAAGGATAGTCAGATATTTAGGCGTTTCGGAAGCAGATATGCAGAAAGGGCATATGCGTTTCGAGCCGAATGTCAATCTGGTTATCACCAAGGACGGCAAAGAATACAAAACGCCTATAGTGGAGGTCAAAAACCTGAACAGCTTCCGCGCCCTTGAGCGAAGCATCGAATATGAAATCGGCAGACAGGTTGAGCACTTTCTCGAGACAGGTGAAGTGATGGAGATGGGCAACAAGAGCACACGCGGATGGGATGACGGCAAAGAGGTAACCGTCCTGCAGAGGGAAAAAGAAGAAGCGCACGATTACAGATATTTTCCTGAGCCTGACTTGGTGCCGGTTGAGCTAACAGGACAATGGCTGGAGGATATCAAGTCCAGATTATGTGAGTTGCCTATAAAAAGGCAAATGCGATTCGTAACTGACTACGGATTGAGTGAGTACGA
>CAYYFT010000051.1:0-10997 GCA_964471015.1 uncultured Pirellulales bacterium
AGAGTTGCCGTTAAAATGACTTTCGACTTGCTTGTGCTGCCTTCTGCTCGGATACCGTTTTATCCGTATGCCTACGCATACTTACTAAAGGTTTCCTCATTGCGGCTTCCGGAAGCAACAGCAACCAAGTCTCTAAATTCTTCCAACTAACCATCTAACATTGGTTAACATACCACTTAAGTATGTACGCACATACTTAATTGCTTTCCGCACTAGAAAGCTTCTAGTCCTTTCGATTAGGCAAAAAGACTATATCACTGCCAACCGCACAACCCACCCGACATTCGCTGATATACTATATAAGTATGTATGCACATACTTAATTACTTTCCGCCATCCTGAAGTTTGATTGAACTTCTTCAAGTACCTAATTTTTACTCTTATTTCAAACCTCTGCTCATCGGTAAACTTTGATGCTCTGGCCATCCGTAAGAGTCCTTTCAGGTTTTCGATTGCCGCCTAACTCCAGTCGCCCTACGGGCTCCTTCCGTTAGGCGGCATCTATCATAACTTATACCCTAATAGGTGTCTCACCCTTTCACGGGGCCAGTATATCACGCTCCACTTACCCTAACACCTGTCTCCCCCTGGAGTCTTACTTGACGTTCGTCAAGTATTCAATTGCTTTGTGCTGCCTCCGAAGTGAGTTTACCCTGAGCTTTTCGAAGGGGATACTGTTTTTCTCCTGCTCACCTGCCTGCCCCGTGAGATGTCTTTTAGGCTATCTCATCGGGGTTTCACTGCTCTACTCTCTCCGCTTCGGCCCCTCTCTCTACCTCCACACCGCAACATTATTCCTCCCACTCTCCCGTTCTCTCTCTTCTTTTCCCTTTCTCTCTCTCTTCCGCAACGTCCGATAACCATATTATTTGCCTATTTTAACACTACCATAAAAACCCTCAGGGATTGAGCAGAACTGTCGAATATTTTCGAATATTTTCAAACGTTTCTATATAGTTTTTGAATATTTTCATACAGTTTTCGAATATTTCCATATAGTTTTTGTACGTTTCTATATGGTTTTCAAACGTTTTTGAACGTTCTTGAACGTTTGCTCATAAAATAGTGCCGTTGACCACTTAGAAGCCATTCCCTGATTTCCTAATACCCTGATATTCCGATACCCTGCCCTTCCCCTCTTGCCCAATCACTACAGATTAACACTCCCACCCTTATTTTCCCCCAAAAAACCAAGACAACCCCTTGATTTACAAAAAATTTATATTGTAATATCATCACTATTTTGTAACATTTCGTCTTTTACTGGTAAGTTTTGATTTATTTTTTGAAAGGGTTATGTAAATGCCGGCTAAAGTAGATAAGGGAAAATGCACCGGTTGCGAATCTTGTGTACCAGAGTGCCCGAGTGAGGCGATAAAGATGGTTGAAGATAAGGCAGTAGTTGACCCTGACGCCTGCGTCGATTGCGGCGTTTGTGTTGACGCCTGCCCCGTCGAGGCAATCAGTATGGAGTAATTTGGCTGGCCCCATCGTCTAGGTAGGTCTAGGACACCGGGTTTTCAACCCGGCAACAGGGGTTCGAATCCCCTTGGGGCTATTTCGTAATGGCTTGACACATCGGCCGGCGACCGCTCTGATTAAACTTTCATACCGGATACAACCGTATCAAACACCATAGTATCGTCAACGACTCCCTGGATGCTGGCGGTGTATTTTCTACTTTTGATCTTTGTAAGATGGCCGAGCAGGTATAACCTTTCTCCCGGCCCAACGACTGAACGGAACTTTGCTGAATCTATGCCTGCAAATCCGATAAACGCATCTACTTCATAAATCTTTCTTACGAAAAAACTCAAAAGCTGAGCCGCCGCCTCTATCATTATTACCCCCGGCATTAGAGGCCTGTCCGGAATGTGGCCACGAACCCAGAATTCGTCCTCCGTTATATCCTTATAACCCAAAATCAGAAATTTTTCCTTGTTGTACCAAAGGATGCCATCGAGCTGCTGCATCTCAAACCTCTGGGGGTTTACTTTGCCAATCGCTTCTTTGTCGAAGATGGGCTTTGCTGTCAGGTCTATTTGAGTCAAATCAAACAATAGCGTGGGTGGCATAATTTACCCCGATGCAGAAACATTCTGCGCATTCGGAACACTAATATCCGCCCCGCCTCGGCAAAATAACTCTCCGTCACAGGCGAATTGGCCGCAGCCAAGCCGGAATATGCACTGTGTTCAGCTTTTACAAATACTTAAGACGCTTTTACTGGGCTGACCTGATTTCAAGAATGCGGTTGCGAACAAGCTGAGAAGCCTGCTTAACTTTCTGCATTTGCTTGCGAACTCGCGTCCCTGCTGCCCTGTTTCCGCCGTCGGCTTTGTCGATGTCGCCCTCAATTTCAGCAACCAATACTTTAAGTTCTTCGTACTCTTGCATCAAATAATTCTCCAATTTCTGGGTTAAAAATCGATAAAAACTTAACGGTGCAGGATTATTTTGTCAAAGAAAAATGCCTTTTTTGCAAAAAAAACAGTATTTTTTATTTCATCCGAATAAAGGCAACACAAGAGCAATTATGACCTATACTCTTATACCTTATACACTTACGTGTTCTATCCAGTTGATTCTATTTCTTTGCCACTTTTCTACTTCGCGGCTGCTTTTTTCTTTTTTGTCTCTCAGGAAAGCAGTTTCCTGGTCAATTCCGCGATTCTCTGGCCGCGGCGCTGGCATTGTTTTCTGACTCTTTCATCAGGCTTTCCGATAGACACCGGCCCGTAGTGGTCGCCCTGGGGGTCACCCTGGATAACCATACCGGCGATTAGCATTGCTTCTATTATACCCATAATCGTGGTTTCATTACCGCCGCCGATATTCGCTGCACTGCTAAAGGCTGCGCCTACTTTGCCGTCGAGCCTACCATGGAAGGTTACCGAATCATCGAACAACTGCTTTATCGGCCCGGCCATATGGCCGTAATAGGTCGGCGAGCCGACGGCAACCGCGTCATAGCCCAACAAATCTTCCGCTTTCACCTTATTGACGGCTTTGCAGTCTGTCGGCAAACCTGCCTCGTTCATCGCTTTAGCTATAATCTCCGCCATTTCTTTTGTATTACCGCTCCTCGAATAATAAATCACTATCCCCTTTGCCATCTTCATTCCTTTCCATTTTGTCTATGCTTTTACGATAGTAACTGTTACCTTTCCCTTCTAATCAAGCAATCGTTTTTCACCGGTAATCGATTGTAGTTCTCCGATATTCTGAGTTACTTCCAAACAGCCTATGTATATTCGTTCAGGGCCCCTTAGCGCATAGTACTCAATAAGAACTTTTTGCTTCTCTTTGTCTGGGCCGATAGGCAGGTCAATCCAAAAGCGAGCCTTGTCTCTTTTCCCCTCTTTCATTTCCTGCAGGATTTTCTCCACCTTATCAAGGCTTTCCCGGGGGTGGCAATTACGAACATCTTTGCCGATAACAGCAGTTGGTCTCTTAAATACCCTTGTCTGATGCTTATTCCACCCCAGAACCTTATCATCCCTATCAACAACGGAAAACTCAATAGGTACAGTTTCGAGAACCGCTTCCAATATATCCTCAGGCAGTTTTCCAATCATTTTTAAGTTTCTCCTTTAGCGCTAGTCCATGTCTAAATTCCGCGTTAATTCTTGGTCAGTTTTCTTTTTGTTCTCTTTCAGCGGTGTTATTTCCACGCCGAAATCGTCCGGCATTTTAATCTCAAAGACCTTCTTGTCTATCCACTTATTAACTTTTGCATCAATAAGTTTTATTTCATAAGTATCCTCTTCAGTCGTGGCGGCCACTATTTTAGCCGGTAGATATAATTTCTTATCAATCCAGAAATCGATGGAAGTATAATCATCTTTATAAATTGAATCCATCTTAACTTTCAAATGTAATTGAATAAAATCTTTCGCCTCATCCTCCTGCCGCTCAACTAACCCAATTTCAAATTCCTTTTTAAGGTCCTCCACTTTGCTAAAGCCGATTATGGGAAAATTCTCGCTGGCCAATTCAAAGGCATCCACCGGTTCGTTCGGCTCAGCTTTTTGATAACGTTTAATTTCTTTAATTTGATAATCGATATGCGTAAGCCAGACGCCGTCAAAGATATATTGCTCGATGTATTTCTGTTCCTCTTCCTCATCCTGTTTAAGCGTTTGGAAATTTATCCTAAGTGCTGATTTCCCGTCTGACCTTTGATAATACAGAACGCCCTTCCTTAACGTCTCAGATTCGAATAAAGGCTGGCTGAATCGATATTCAATCTGGCTCTGGTAGGATTTGAGTTCCGCCGTTTGCTTCTTTAATCGCTCTAAAACCACCTCTGCAGAATTAGTCTCTGCTCGTCTACTTTCAGAACCGGCTGAACTTGCCATACACCCCACAGCCAAATGAATGCTCACCATAGCTAACAACAGAAAGAAAACCTTCATTATTATCCTTTTATTCATTTTTGTTTTTTCTATATGCTATTTTTTATCTTTGATAATTTGAAGTATCTCGTCTATTGTTTCAACACAAAAATCCGCATGTTTGACAAATTCATCGGCTTGTTTGTTATTAGCCAGCAGCACTGCAGCGGCACCTGCGGCTTTAGCGCAGAGCAAATCGAAAAGATAATCACCCACTACCAGAGTTTCTTCTGGTCTTACGCTGAACTTCTCACATATTCGTAACACACCAAATGCATCTGGTTTGACCGGGCCGTCTTCTCTATCAACAATAGCATCGAACTTCAAGTTGTGTTTCTTGGCGATAGCCAGTGCGTTGCTTCGCCTGTTACGCGTCAATATACCAATACTGATGCCGGCTTTACAAAGCACAGCGAGTGTTTCTTTTGCACCAGGATTGAGTTTGGATTCTATTACCGCCCTTCTCTCGTGAAAATGCAGTATCTCTTCAGCGTGTTTTTGCTGCTGGGGGGTCATTTTCTCCATCGCCTCCAGGACAGGCCCGGAATTCCTATCCAGCCCCATCTCTTTGCGAATGGCGTCAAAGTCGAAGAATGGCTGGGTTATCGTGCCATCCAAATCGAATATTACAGCTCTAATTGACATAGGATTCGGGTATCGATTAATCTGATTTGCGTAGTAGCTCAACAAAGTATCGGCCGGCCTGGCTCAAAATTTTATCCTTGCGAACGATTATGCCGGTTGGCCTCACAAATTTTTCGTTTAAAAAGGGTATCGCCTTTAGAGTTCGACTGGCAAGCTCCTGGACTATTGCTGTCTGAGGCAATATGCTTATCCCTGAATTTATTTCCACCGCTCGTTTGATGGTCTCGATGTTGTCGAATTCCATCACCGGCCGAACAGCAATATTGTAACGCTGTAAGAGGCTGTCTATCCAGATTCGCGTAGGGACATTCTTCTCGAAGGCGATGAATCTCTCAAATTGCACTTTGTGGACATCGATTTGTGATTCACTTGCCAAAGGATGTTTGGGGCTACAGACCAAAGCCAATGGCTCATCAGCAAAATCATACACTTGAAGTCTCTTATCTCGCCTCGGCACAGCCACAAGACCAATATCAACTTCACCGGATAAAACCAATTCGTAAATTTGGACCGAGCTTAAATATTCAATATGGACATTAACATCAGGGTAGTTGACCATAAATTTTTTGACATAGTCCGGCAGAGCATGCATACCGATACTGTAAATCGCAGCCACGTTTATTCTGCCTGCGGAAGATTTCTGCAAGGCGTTCAGTTCACTTTTGAGTTGCTCATACCTCTCAACGATGTCCTTGCAGGCACTATAAAACAACTGTCCCGCTGCGGTCAGTTCCAACGGTCTTTTTTTTCTATCCAGCAGTTGAGACTTGTGGATTAATTCCAGTTGTGCAAGTTGCTGGGAAACTGCTGACTGACTTAGAAGATGTTTTTCCGCGGTTTTCGAGAAGCTCTCCAACTCAACCAAATCGCAGAATATCTTGAACGTCTCTATATGCATTATAAGCTCCTCTGATAGATTATATTATTATTAATCCCTTGCCCTGCGTCATCGAAGTAGTATATTATCGCATCTATTAGTTGTCTTTGAAAGCAATTAGCTGTTTTTTTATTAGCGTAACTTATTATAAAGGTTATCATGGAGAACAGAAACTTTAAATTTTCTATCGGAGGTCTTTCAAATGGCTGCAAACACTGTTATACAGACCGCTTACGAACAAGTTCTCAAACGTAATCCCGGCGAGGCAGAATTCCACCAGGCCGTAAAAGAAGTGCTGGACAGTTTAGGGCCTGTCCTCGAGAAACACCCTGAATATATCGATGCCAAAATCCTTGATAGAATTGTCGAGCCGGAAAGGCAGATTATGTTCCGCGTGCCCTGGCAGGATGATAAGGGCAACATTCATATCAATCGAGGATTTCGGTTTGAGTTCAACAGTGCGCTTGGTCCATACAAGGGTGGCCTAAGATTCCATCCTACCGTCAATGCCAGTATCCTGAAATTCCTTGGATTCGAGCAGGTCTTCAAAAATGCTCTTACTACTCTGCCAATGGGTGGGGGCAAAGGCGGAGCAGACTTCGACCCTAAGGGCAAGAGCGACAATGAAGTTATGCGTTTTTGCCAGAGTTTTATGACCGAGCTTTACCGCCATATCGGTTCTGATACCGATGTCCCCGCAGGTGATATCGGGGTCGGTGGTCGAGAGATTGGATATATGTTTGGTCAATACAAACGTCTTCGCAATGAATTCACCGGCGTCTTCACCGGCAAAGGCCTTGATTGGGGCGGTTCACTAATTCGTCCGGAGGCGACCGGATACGGCTGTGTGTACTTCGCTGAAGAAATGCTGAAGACCCGAGGCGAAAACTTCAAAGGCAAAGTTTGCACGGTCTCAGGTTCCGGAAATGTAGCTCAGTACACTATAGAAAAACTCAACCAGCTCGGTGCAAAGGTGGTCAGTCTCTCTGACTCCAACGGCACAATATATGACCCGGATGGGATTGATGATGATAAACTTACCTTTGTGCTGGAACTGAAGAACATACGACGCGGGCGCATCAAGGAATATGCCGAGAAATTTGATGTCGAGTATCTTGAGGGTAAATGGCCCTGGGACATTAAATGCGACTGCGCCTTCCCAAGCGCAACCCAGAACGAGGTTAGTGGCGACGACGCGAAAACACTGCTCAAGAATGGCTGCTATCTTGTTGCAGAGGGAGCCAATATGCCGAGTACGCCCGAAGCTATCAAACAATTCGCTGACAATAAGATACTGTATGGCCCGGGCAAAGCCGCAAACGCCGGTGGTGTTGCCGTCTCCGGTTTGGAGATGTCGCAAAACTCGCTGCGCCTTTCTTGGACACACGAGGAAGTCGACGAGCAGCTTCACAATATTATGATTGCCATCCATAAGCAGAGCTATGAAGCGGCTGAAGAATATGGCTGTCCGGACAATCTCGTAGTCGGCGCTAATATCGCCGGATTTATTAAAGTTGCCAATGCGATGCTCGACCAGGGCCTTGTATAAAAAGTCTGTGCTTATGTTTCTAAAAGGACGCCTTTATCAATGGGCGTCCTTTTTTATTGCATAAATCTAAAAATACCGTTATAATTTTCTGTGATGGAAAAGGACATAGATGTAACTAAAGTCGCTCGGCAGCATCTTGAGATGGATGACTTTTTTACTGGTGGCTTTACAACCAAGGCTAAAGCCTCGGAACCCAAACTGTCGCAGCAGGACAACGCAGCTTCCGCCAGCGTAGCCACGGAGCTTGAAAAAATCGCTGATGAAGTTCGTCAATGCCGTAAATGTGACCTGGGTTCGCAGCGCACCAACGCTGTGTCGGGTGAGGGCAATCCGAACGCTCGCATACTTTTTGTCGGCGAAGGCCCAGGAGCTGACGAAGATGCTCAAGGACGACCTTTTGTAGGAAGAGCTGGAAAACTACTGGATAAGATAATCGCAGCTTGCGGACTAAAACGCAGCGACATCTTCATAGCCAACATTTTGAAATGCCGACCGCCGGGCAACCGCGACCCGCGCACAGATGAAATAATAAACTGCTTTCCATACCTTCAAAGGCAGATTGAGATAATAAATCCTGAGATTATTGTAGCTCTGGGTGCTCCCGCAGCCAGGACATTATTAAACACAAACAAATCAATTGGCCAGTTGCGCGGACAATTCCACGAATACTACGCCGGCCTCGGCAGGCCGCCGGTGAAACTTATGCCGACATATCATACCGCGTATCTTTTGCGCAATTACTCACAGGAGAATCGCAAAAGGGTCTGGGAGGATATGAAAAAAGTCTTGGCCGAACTTGACCTGCCGATTCCGGAACAGGGGAAAAAGTAACTCTAATTTAGTGTCATCGCGAAGGTTGCAAAAACTTTATTGTATGGTCCCAGCCGTCCTATAATCGTGCACCAAACCACGACCAGATTACACCACTTGCAGGAACAGTTTGGCTTGACCTTTTTATGAGACCATTCAATGTGTTTATAAGCAGTTTGGAGAAGAGCTCTTTGAAAAAATTCTGATTCGCCGCGGCCGTTTGTGATTTTTCCCTTGACTTCGTGTGGGGCTATTCTGTATAATGATGAACAATCGAAGAAGGGGGCGGTTGAAAAAGGGGGGATATACATACCTTTTTCTTTTTCAAACTTTTTCCCCTTGGAAAAAACAAAATTTAGTTTGAAAAAAAATGAAAAGGAGGGAGGAAGATGAGAAGTATATGGTTCAGCGGGGTAATCGTATTAACTATAATTGGTGTAAGCGCGTCTGCATTGGCCGTTCCGATTTATGTAGTTGATGATTACAGCTCTTACTGGGGCGGTTACTCAAGCAAGATAATCGTTATGGATTCCGAAGCTCCCCATGGTGAGGTAATCTTAAATGCCGGCACCGGCGAGAGAATGACCGACATCGCAGTAACGCCATGCGGCTCTAAGCTCTATACGATAACGGGCAGTGATAGCCCCGAGCTTTATCGTTTCGATATTGATGATGGTCATTTATTGGATAGTTGGGACCTCGGAATAGGGGGAACGGGATTCAAAAACGCCCTGGTAGCAGAAAGCGAAACGTCGCTGCTTTTTATGTCTAATGACAAAAAGAAGCTCTGGAGAGTAAATCTGGATGATGCAGGTGACTATGTGTCAACCGATGTCGTTGGGAACATTGGTTTATTCTCTTCCGGCGATATGGCGATTTCGCCGGATGGCGTGCTTTATTTCTCTTCCGTGGACCAAAGTGGCAGCAGCACCGCCAAAAACAGACTTTATACGATAGACCTTACAGCAGGTGAGCCGGTGGCAACCGAGATTGGGATAATACACGAAGTAGGCCAAAACCCTAACCATCATTGGTTAACGCAAATATACGGGCTTGCCTTCGACGAAAACGGTGTTCTCTATGGCGGCAGAGGCGCTGCCGGTGTTGCAGAGGACGTTTATACGATTAGCTTGACTGATGCCGGTGCTACCTATGCATGGACTATGCGATGTGAATATCCAACCGGTATCAATGGTATGGCCAGCATTCCTGAGCCGGCAACGGTATGTCTGCTCGGTTTAAGCGGATTGGTCTTGCTGAGCAAAGGCAGACGTTGAGCCGAAAAGAAGGTTCTTTGTTACGTATTAAAGGGCTGTGTATTTCCTCACAGCCCTTTTTATTTGTCGCTAATTATAATAGATTGTGAAAATTGGTATTTACCTTTGTGGAGCATATGTGATTCGTCTTGTCAACTCACCCAACAGGGCGTCCATTTTGGGGTCGCAGCTTTTGGTCTCACCTATCTTGCTGCAGGCGTGCATAACGGTTGTATGGTCTCTGCCGCCCAGATGGCCGCCAATTTCTTCGAGGCTGTGTTTCGTCAGATTCCTTGCTAAATACATACAAATCTGACGCGGCTCAGTTATACTTTGGCTGCGCTTCTTGCTCTGCAAATCAGCAAGCCGAACGTCGAAATGGTTAGTTACCACTTCGATAATATCGGTAATACTTATATGTCTGGCCGCTGATTCAATCTGGCCTTCCAGAGCCCTTTGAGCCAGTTCAAGCGTGATTTGCTTACCGGTAGTGGTCGCTACAGCGTAAATAGTTGTTAATGCACCTTCCAACTCCCTGATATTTGCATGTACTTTGCGGGCAATATATTCAGCTATTTCATCGCAAATACTTAGCCCCCGAAGGTGGGCTTTTTTCTGAATGATTGCAACTCTTGTCTCATAGCTTGGTGGGTCTATCCTTGTAACCAAGCCCCAGTTGAATCTGCTGATAAGCCGCTCTTCCAGCGAAGGAATCTTCCCGGGCGGACTGTCGGCGCTAAGTATGATTTGTTTGCCGTTGCTGTAAAGGGTATTAAAAGTGTGGAAAAATTCTTCCTGGCTCTGCTCTCGCTCACGCAAAAACTGAACGTCATCAATCACTAACATATCAACGGCGCGAAACTGGTTCTGGAAGCTGGCCAAATTCCCCTCCTCTATCGCCCTGATAAACCTGTTGACGAAATCCTCACAGCTTAAGAATTGAATTACCGCCTTATCAGATTTCTGCTTGGCTTCGCAGCAGACAGCGTACAAAAGGTGGGTTTTACCCAAGCCGGAATTGCCGTAAAGAAAAAGCGGATTATAGGTATTACCCGGTGATTGACTTACCGCAACACAGCTTGCTTGAGCGAGGCGATTGCTCGGTCCTACTACAAAATTATCGAAGGTATAATCGGGGTGCAGTCTAAGCTCGGACTCGCGGCGTCGAGACCGGCGCAAAAGTCTTTTACGTTGTTCAACGTTGAAATCTACCGTGACGAGATGACCGGTTATCTGCTGAGCTGCCCGGGTGAAACTGCTCTTGCAATTGTCACGTAAAAATTGCAGGGTGGCCTCGTCGGGACAGCCAATCTCCAGCGAACCGCCGTTCAGGTGCAAAACCGTTAACTTCTCGAACCACTTGCGGGTATTGACCGGGTCAACTGCTTTTGCTCGTTCAAGTATATCGGCGAAAATGTTTTCAACTTCCCGAGTTGCCAAACCTCGCTCCTTTCCGACTCGCT
>CAYYFT010000052.1:0-10950 GCA_964471015.1 uncultured Pirellulales bacterium
AGTTTTCGAACGTTTCTATACAGTTTTTGAACGTTTTCGAATATTTTCGAATGTTTGCTCATAAACCCTTGCCGTTACCCCCTTAGAGGCCATTTTCTGATGTCCTGACACCCCGATATCCCGATACCCTGATACCTCCATCTTCCCAAACCCCCATTTCAAAGCACCTTTTACCCCCCTTCTACCAACGGCGGGAGAGCACGCAACACAACCTCCTAACTCATTTCACCTCAAGGAGTTAGCGGAATTGTCCTCGTTATTCTCACCTATATATTCCGGCACAAGCTCCTTGATTTTCTCAACTATTTCGCCGTAACTCTGCGTTTTAGCAACACTTATCAACTCATTTATGCCGGAGCGAAGTTTTTCGCGGTCCATCGGAATATTCTTCCATATAGCAATTTTGGGATGCCTTGTGAGCTGCATATCTTCGCCTTTTATTGAAAGTTCCTCGAAGAGCTTTTCGCCGGGTCTAGGACTCGTGAACTCTATTTTAATGTCTTCTCCGAAACCGCTGAGGGTAATAAGTTCTCTGGCCAGATCTACAATTTTTACCGGCTCGCTCATATCAAGCACAAAGATTTCTCCGCCTTTTCCCATTGTTGCTGCCTGCAAGACAAGCTGACTTGCTTCCGGTATGGTCATAAAATACCGCTTCATATCAGGATGCGTAACAGTTATAGGGCCGCCCTCGGCTATCTGTTTCTTGAAGATAGGTATGACCGAGCCGGTAGAGCCGAGCACATTGCCGAACCGCACCGTGACAAAATGCGTTTTGCTGGTTCTGTTTAAATCCTGAATATGCATCTCAGCGATTCGCTTGGATGAGCCCATTATACTGGTAGGGTTAACAGCCTTGTCGGTGCTAATCATTACAAAATTAGTACTGCCGTAGCGGTCTGCGGCGTCAGCAACAGTCTGCGTACCTAAAACATTGTTTTTGATAGCTTCTCCGGGATTCAACTCCATCAAAGGCACGTGTTTGTGAGCGGCAGCGTGAATAACAACCTGCGGTTTATACCTTTCAAAAATTTCCTCAACACGTATTTTGTCGGTGATGTTACAAATAATCGCCTTTATAGCAACCTGGGGAAATTGCTTACGCAATTCCCGTTCTATATCGAACAGTGGATTTTCAGCCTGCTCGATGAGCAAAAGTAACTCCGGGTTAAAATTACATACCTGCCTGCACATCTCTGAACCGATGGAGCCGCCGGCGCCGGTAACGAGAATTATTTTATCTTTCACAAAAGCTTCTATCAGGTCAAGGTCAAGCTCAACAACTTCTCTGCGGAGCAAATCATTAATATCAACATCTCGGATCCGAGAAACGTCAGTAATTGATGGCACGGTCCGGAACCGAATTTTAATGCCCGCGCATACCTGAATAACACGTCTTAGCTCTTTAGGGTCAGCAGAAGGCATTGCGATGGCGACTTCTTCGATGTTGCGGTCCTTGCAGATTTTTGGCAGTTGCTCAACAGTGCCGAGTACCGGTATTCCGTGGATATTAGTGCCTTGTTTACGAGGGTGGTCATCGATAAACCCGACCACCTCATGTTCTGCGATGGGCTTACGGTGGATTTCTCGCAGGAATGCTTCACCGGGATCACCTGCTCCGACTATAAGAAGTCGTTTCAGTCGACCGCTTTCGACGGTACGAAACTCCTCATGGTACAGCCTTATTAGCATTCGCAACCCAGCCAGCAGCAAAAACGTGGTAAATAGGTCGGCCATAAATACACCTTGCCCGACAAGGGTTATGCTCTGCAGTTTTTGACGGACCGGAGTTGGGGCAAAAATCAATGCGGCCCAGAGCAACACGATTATCAAGGTGCTTACCAGCGAGGCTCGCAGAATCCCAATAAGGTCTGATATGCCAACGTATCGCCACCAGCCACGGTATTGCTTGAAAAGTCCGAACACTACCGATTTGATAATGATAAAGAAAAGCAGCAAAAGAGGATATTGGTTTATAAGCCAGTTGCGTCTGAACTGCATATTGTTTGCCACCAGGAAGGAAAGCATCAAAGAGGTGGCAAAAACAACTATATGAGCAAATATAATCAGGGTTTTGCGGTGACGCAGCAACGCTGCCGGGGGCATTGTTAGTTCTGACTGGTTTTGTTCCTTATTTTTTAGCTGTGCAGTTGCGTTTGAGTCAGACATATTTTACCGGTACCATAGTTTCTCCCCCTGATTTCTCACAACCTTAAATTTAACAATAACTTAAGCGTGTGTCAAGAAATTATTGCCACACAGTTGGAGGCTCGAGAAACATCATGTTCTACTGCTGGTCCGATGCTGATGGCCCAGACTGCGTTTCCGGCTCGACCCACGACCGTGATTCTTCAGGCTCGGATTCAGTAACGGTCGGCTCCGTTTTGACCTCGGCAGCGGGGGTATAAATGTCCTCCAGAGCGGTATTGTCAACTCTGTTGCGCATAAGTGCGTAGATTATGGTATTGGCGGAAAAATAAAAACTTATTACAAAAGAAACTAATAAGCCGACAACAACCAATAAGACTAAATAAATCAGAAAAGCTGCCAATGATTCCGACCAGTTAGCTGCTGCCCAACTTGACGAACCGCGCAAACCAGTAAAGCTTGGCTCCGGCCAGATTGCGGTAAGTTTATTGACCTCTTTACTGCTATTGTCGACCCAGACGGCAAGCTGCAAAAACCAGCGAGTAACCCAAAGCAACAAAAAGGCAAAAAACCGAACGAATGTATAACAAATTGCACCATAAACCACAGTTATCGCGGTATAAAAGCCCATCCGCCACGGCTTCGAATATACATAACTAAAGGAACGGCTTATCGCATCAAAACAGTCTGAGCCGTCATAGACAATAGCAGGAAACATCAGGTTAAATCCAGCAACCGTTCCTATCAAAACGATTGCTATCAACGACCCTGCAATTAAAGCCAGCAGCATAAAGATACCCATTATCAACTCACCAGCTCTTGGGATGTTGCCTATCAATCCCAAAAGAAAAACAAACAAACCTATAAAAATGATTATGCCGACTGGTGCTAAAGGTACGGTGAAAAGGCTCAAGAATCTCTTTGCGCTGAAGCGCAGCGCCTCGGTTATGCCGGGTTTTTCACCCCGTGCAAATTGGAGCGCTGCAATTCGACATAAGCCGCCACCCACAATGGAAATCACAGCAAGTGTTATTGCAAAAAATATGATGCTATAAATGTAATGGTACCTGAGCGTCCACCTCACTGCTTTGAAACACTCTGCGATATTTGCCGCCACGCCCGGCAGGTCGAATGCGAATAATGACTTCAGTGCACCGTGAAATTTTGCAGAGCCGAAGCGCCAAAGTGTGGAAAATACGCCTCTACGCTCACCGCTTTCCTTGTAATCTTCGATGTGTGACTTTAATCTGTACGGGTTGGCCACATAAATTTGCAGCTCTGTAACTTCACCTTGTGTCCCTGGTACAGCAATAACTGTTCTGCTAAAGTCCATAATCCAACCGGCCAGGCATATAACGGCCAGTGCCGCGAAAGCGATTATCAGTTTGCTTGGCTGAATAGCCATACGGAAAGTTTGGAATATTTTTGGAAATAAAAGGTTGTCAAAAACCTGGGAGGATTCTTTTCCATTGCCCATTTCGCATCCTTTCAAAAAGGTTACTATTGTTCACGGCTATGCAAAGAATATAATTTATTATCGGCCGGTTTCAACAAATTTTATAACATTTTATTTTTGAATATTGTCATTTACCGCTCATCAGCGGGGGTGTCCGG
This sequence comes from uncultured Pirellulales bacterium, assembly GCA_964471015.1. Lineage (GTDB taxonomy): Bacteria > Planctomycetota > Phycisphaerae > Sedimentisphaerales > Anaerobacaceae > CAYYFT01. The sequence continues at coordinate 3,763 of CAYYFT010000052.1, forward strand.
GAAAGCATCGGACGGTTTTGGAACTACCTTATATTTGCCATCCAGCCAGGCCCCCAAATCTATTAACTTACACCGCTGCGAGCAAAAAGGAAAGAATTTTGCTCCTTCGGATTGTTTTTTAGGTGATACATTGACTATCTTTCTGCAGATTGGGCATCTGTGTTTCATACTAAGATATCAATCTGGCATTTGTTGTTCCGGCTCTATTACAAGACCCTGTTCCAGCATTTGGGCATATTCAACACAGTATCGGGCCCAAGGCTGGGCTTCGAGCCGAGCTTTCGGTACTCGTTTGCCGGTACCTTCGCAGATGCCGTAAGTGCCCTGCTCGATGCGTTGCAGCGCATCGTCGATTTCTCTCAGCAGTTTCCTTTCGCTATCCATCAATCCCAGGGCGAATTCCTGTTCGTAGTTATCAGTGCCGATATCGGCCATATGGATTGGCATACTTGATAAATCTCCAGTTGCATCCAGCCGGGATTTCTTGAGGGTTTCACCTTCCATCTCGTTTACGTTTACCAAAATTTCCCTGCGCTTTTCCAGCAGCATTTGTTTGAGATGTTCAATATTAGCAGCAGTCAAATGACTTTTCTTTGTCCGAGCTGAGCTTGTTTTTTTTCTAAATGCCTTTTTGCGTTTCTGTGCCACTTGCTTTTATACCTTTCCTACTGCTAACCCTTTCTTTGCGTATCTACGAAAAACACTATTATAACATATCAAAGCACGTTATGTATAATGTTTCCTTTATCTTATTCTCCGTTCGGGATCGCGACACCGAGCTTCGAAAGTATAGTCAGCGCAATTAAATTATTCAAGTTAATTTGCCTCAGTAGCTGTAACCTCATAAAGGGCAAGTGGTTACAGCAACAAGCTCCTGCAATTGTTTCTATTAGCTGCTGGCTGGTTCGCTGGTGATTATTTGATTATCTTTTGCAAATTTTCCTAAAGGAAGGAAAAAGTTTTCCTGCCCAACCCTGCCCGTAAAGGTCCTGACCCCAAAGACTTTTTCGATTTGCTGCGGGGAAAAAACATCTTTAGTTTTGCCGATATGGTAGTTGCTATCGGCTCCAAGAAGCAGAGCTTCATCTGCATACTGGATTGTGAGGTTAATGTCATGTGTCACGGCCACGATTGTTTTGCCATATTCCTGTTGCATCCTTTTGAGCAAATCATATACGCCAACCTGATGTTTCAAATCGAGAAAGCTCGTTGGTTCGTCCAAAAGTAAAATAGCGGTATTTTGTGCAAGCGCCCTTGCAATAAAAACCCGCTGCCGCTCGCCTCCGCTTAATTGGGCGAGCGGTCGTGAGGCAAACCGGCCTGTATCAGTCATCTCAAGCGCCTCAGCTACAAATTTCCTATCGGCTTTACTTTCAAATCCAAATGTGCCCAGATAAGGTATTCTTGCCATCGACACCATCTCTGTAACCGTAAAATCAAACACCGGCACGAATTCCTGGCGAACGACGGCAACTTTTTGTGCAAGTTTTTTAACCGAATATGATTCCACAGGTGCCGTTTCAATCTTTATGGAACCAGCTTTAGGTCTTAGCAGTCCACAGAGTAGATTTAAGAGTGTTGTTTTGCCTGCTCCGTTTGGTCCGGCTATGGATAGAAACCGGCCTTGAATTACTTCGAAACTGATATGTTTTAAGATTGCCTGTTGCGGTGTATAGCCAAAGTTCAAGTTTTCAACTTCTATAATAGCGTTCATTTTGACCAGCTGACCTTTCTACTGTACTTTGCCAGTAAGACAAGGAAGAACGGTCCGCCGGCGATGGCAGTGATGACTCCTACCGGCAACTGGGCCGGGGCGACAATGGTTCGAGCAAGCGTATCGGCGATGACCAGGAATGCGCTTCCGATTATCGCACTAACAGGCAGTAATTGACGATGGTCGGGTCCAAATACTAAACGGACACCGTGAGGGATGATAAGACCAACAAATCCAATAAGACCGCTTAAGCTAACCGCAATAGCTGTTATAAAGGCTGCAAAGCCGAAAGCAACTATTCTGGTTTTTCCAGTGTCAACGCCAAGTCCTTTTGCCTCCTCTTCCCCAAAGGTTAAAATGTTTAGTCTATAGCAGATGCTGAATAACCCGATTATCCCTGTCAGGATACAGCCTCCGCTGACCCACAATACCGGCAAACCTTTTTCTGTTATGTTTCCCATCAGCCAAAATACTGTCCAACGTATCTGTTCGCTTTTTGCTATTGATGTCAGAAACATAATAACCGCTGAAAAGAAAGCGTTTACAACAACGCCAGCCAACAGCAAAGTTGTAACCTGTGATTTTCCTGTTAAACGTCCGATGCCCCAGACCAGCCATACTGTTAAAGTCGCACCGACAAATGCAAAAACCGTTATTGGTGAACCGCCCCAAAAGTTCCAGGTTACACCGGATATAACCGCAGTAATTACCCCTAATCCTGCGCCGCTGGATATTCCAAGGATATAAGGGTCAGCGAGCGGATTTCGCAGAATCGCCTGCAGCACAACACCTGAACAGGCTAAAGCTGCTCCTACCAGTGCCGCTAAAATCACTCGTGGGATTCTTACGCGAATGAGAATCTGGTAATCGATATTTTGCCCCGGCTCGTTACCAGGTCCAGCAAAGACCGCCTTGAGAGAGACCTTCTGTGTCCCTATCAAAGAGCATACGAACATCACGACAACCAGCACCACCATACACAGGATGATTTTTATTACCAGCCGTTTTGGCGTCAGTATATCAGCCATTTGTGCGTTCCACCTCTTGATTTTACTCTTGTGATTGTGTAAACAATTCCGGGTGCAGCAACTGTGCTACGGTCTGCAACCCCTGTGGCAAGCGAGGACCGAGTCGCAGCGTTGTGTCCGCATCGATAACATAAATTCTTTTGTTCTTTACTGCGGGCAAATTTGCAAACCTGCTCCAGAACTCCTCGGCTGCAAGTTGCTGTTTGTGGGTGTTTTCTGCCCCCATTGCAGATTGTATTACCACTTCTGCGCCGCAACCTATGATTTCTTCTGTTCCTACGGACGGGTACCGGTCGATAGTAGGACCTATGGTGTTTTGGCCACCTGCCAGCTCAACAATCTCGTTTACGAATGTATTCACACCGGCCACCCTCAATGGCTCAGTCTGCACAACCCAAAGGACCTTGACCTTTCCGGTTGAAGAAGACATTGCCCGAATTTGGTCGATCTGGTTTTTTATGTCTGCGGCGAGCTGCTGTGCGGCGGTGGTGCAGCCGGCGGCCCGGCCGATTTTCTCAATAGCGGAAAAAAATTCCCTGATTGATTCAACCCGCAGCGAAAGGACATTCAAGCCTATTCTTCTCAGAGTCTCCGCTACCATCCTTTGCTGGTCGAAAGATTCGCAGACGACCAGGTCGGGCTTGGCAGCTATGACGGCTTCTGTGTTCGGCTGCCAGAATGTCCCCACCTTTGTCTTGGTTTTTGCCTCGGCGGGCCAGTCACAATTGCCGGAGACAGCCACCACCTTGTTGCCCAGTCCGAGGGCGAAGACTATCTCAGTAAGATTAGGCGAGAGCGAAACGATTCTTTGCGGTATGGCGGTTCTGTATGAATCATCGACACGGCTGAGTGTCGCCCTTGATGCCTCCTGCCAATAAAGCCCAAAGGCAAGAAACATCAAGCCGATTAAGACAAGCAATAACGCAACTGTTTTTCTTAGAGTCATTTTCTCCCAAACTGTCTTTCGAGCTCAGCTGAAGTGAATTTTATCACAGCCGGCCTGCCGTGCGGACAGCGACTCGCCCTTTCGGTTCTTTCTCTATCTGCGAGTAGTTGTTCTATTTCGCTGTCAGTGAGTTTTTGGCCAGCCTTGATTGCCGCCTTACAGGCAGCCATACTCAGAACCTCGTCAAGCAATTCTTCTGCATCGAGGCCCAGACCTTTATCAGCGAGTAAATCGATTAAATCCTGAACAAAATCGAGCGGTGTTACTTTTGCCAGCAGGGTGGGAAATGCCTGTATAGCGTAAGTCCTGGGGCCAAACGGTGCAAGCTCGATTCCTAACTTTTCGAGCAGTTCGGCATTTGCTTTGAGCGCATCGGCCTGGGTGTCGGTTAACTGGAAGCTTTCAGGTATCAGCAGTTTCTGTGATTCGAGGCTGCTTTTTTGTATTCGCCTGCACAAATCCTCATATATTATGCGTTCGTGAAGTGCGTGCTGGTCAACGATGATAAATCCATCATCGGCTTCTGCGACTATGAAGCTGTCGTGTATTTGTAAGAATTCTTTTGTTCCGACACGCTGGGACGGCATAGTTTGGCTGCAGGTTTGCCCGGCATCAGGATGGAGCGGAATGAAGCGTTTTCTTTGTGCTGGGCCAAATTGCTGCTGAGTTTGAACGGGTCTGTGCTTTTTGAAGAACTCAGCCATTGCATCAGCGATTTCCTGACTTCTATGGTGTGTTGCATCTCCCCTTGTCTTCGCAGGAACTGTTGTTACCGGCAGTTTTGCCTGCGTCTGGAGATCTGTCCCTAAAAGTTTCTCCCGCAGAGCCCCGAGAACCTGTGAATGAATCAAATTGGTATTATAAAAACGCACCTCAATCTTCGTGGGATGAACATTGACGTCATAGTCCTCGTAGGGCATTTGAACAAATAAAAAGACCACAGGGAATCTGTTTGGCTCTAAGCTTCCACGGTATGCCTCTTTGATTGCGTGCGAGATAAATTTGTCACGGATGAATCGGGCGTTTAGAAACACATATTGAAATTTATTGTTCGTCCTTGAAATACGAGGCTTACCCAGCAAAGCAAAAAGATGCAGCCCTTTTTCGCTGCTTTCGGTTTCAACTAAGTTTTCACTAAATTCAGAAGAGAACAGCTCGGCTATGCGCTGGTGAATACCTTGTTTGCCCGACAGCCGATAAAGCTCTCTACCGTTATGGTGCAAAACCATATCCAAATTGCTGTTTGCCAATGCAATGCGGGTGAAATGCTCGGTTATGTGCCCCATCTCTGTGTTAGCGGTTTTTAGGAATTTACGTCTGGCGGGCAGTTTATAGAAAATGTCTCTGACCTGTATTGTTGTGCCGTAGTCTGCACTGCACGGGCTGACGCTGCCTTTATTTCCACAGTCGATTTCAATGCAATTTCCGGCAGCAGAGTCCTTTGTTCTGCTCACAGCTTTAACTTGCGCCACCGAGGCAATGCTCGCTAAAGCTTCACCCCTGAATCCGAGCGTTGATATACCCAGCAAGTCTTTGCTGGTTTTAATCTTGCTGGTGGTGTGTGGTTCAAACGCATGGGTTAAGTCTTCAGCGTCCATTCCGCAGCCGTTGTCGGCGACCGATATTAATTTGCGACCGCCGTCCTCGACAGCCACCGTTATTTTGGTAGCACCGGCGTCAACACTATTCTCTATTAGCTCCTTGACCACGCTGGCCGGACGCTCGATTACTTCGCCAGCGGCAATCATATTAACCATATTCTGGTCAAGAACCTTTATCTGTCCCATAATCGTCTCATTGTATTCGTTTTTTTGAGGAATGCCAGTGATTTCATTAGAACACGGACTGACGCGGACTTACACAGGTTTTGTTAGACACTGATTAACACAGATTGACACGGCTTGTTCTTAAAAAGCCGGGGGGCTGAATTTTGTGAGGTAGCATTAAACGTCTGCAGTTGCGATTGCAATACTCGTTTTAGTTGCCTTTGTTTTCAAATTTTTTAATTTTCGATTTGGCAATGTAACCTTTTAGGAGATTCCACTGGTAATCAACCAAAAAACCGAGCATAAAACAAATAGAACTCGACAAATAATAAAATGGGTATCCGCTCGTTCTCTCCCAAAAGTGTAACAGTCCAGATATGAAACCTGCCGTTGCAAGAAGTTGCGGCAGATAAAACGTAACATAACTTGGCCAAGGAGATTTTTCGTTTTTCCGCCAGTAAAAAGCAATAGTAGCAAATCCGAAACTCGCGAAGGCAAAACACCAAAGAAACCTGTAGAAATAATCCCATCCGGTCATTTCGGATTCACAGAACGCTTTTCCCGAGCGATAATATAGAAACACCAATAAACCAACACCTATAGCAAGGTATATTATTGCAAAAGCCACTCGACACCAATTCCACTTTTTGTTTTGGTTTGTTCCACTTTGGTTTGACATATTTAATCCTTCTGTAATCTCACACCGATTATATCGGCAGAAAATGGAGGGCAGTAAAAAGTGAAATTTGCGCCCGATAATACAAAAATAGGTCTTTGTTGTTAAAAGGGTGATTTTCGGGTTTTACGTTTGCTTAAGTTTGAGGTGAAGAAATATTTTGCTAAGGTAGCAGACTTTTGCCGGCCATTTCTTCCGGTTGCGGTATGACAAAGCAAGATTACCTAGATTTAGCAATTTTTAATGCCTGTTTGGCTGAAACGCGGCAGGGTTTGCCATTACGGTTTATAATAACATACTGGCCAAGCAACGCTTTTCGCTGCAATTCTTCCCGCACCGCCTTTCTAAGGCATTTGCCGGCTTCTATCGCCATTTTACTTGGTCGCTTTGTAGTCATCTGACTGTCTCAAAATTCTCTCGTATATATTTTGAATAAAAATGCGTCGGTCTTTACCATCCTGTTCAAAAACAGGAACAGGTTTAGGCCCTGAATTATCATAGCAAATCATTTTATCACAAAGAGGTATATAAATTTTTATGAAATTTTGTATTACACGAGGATAGCGGCGGTAAATCGCATCGTCAGGAATATTATGTCCGCCGTGTTCGACTCGCTCGCGGATTCGGCTTTTTGAAAAAGCTGCATCAGGTATCCACAAGAAAAAAAGGACAATCTGCCAGCCGTCCTGTCTGAGTTTCTTTAGCAGATTAATATGGCTTCGGCCTGCCAGTGTCGTTTCAAAAGCGAAATCTACCCGCTTGTCGATATTTGCATAAATCTGACGAAGAAAAAGACGACCGGCTTCATATTGAGCTGATAATGAGTCAAAAGGTGAAAAGCCATAAGCGATAAGGTCGGCATTGACAAAATTGCGACAGCCCGCTATTTGCGGTAAATAACGTAATGCAAATGTGGTCTTTCCAGCACCATTTGGGCCTGCAATAACGAAACAGGTTGGTTTTTGTTTTTTCCCCATCAGATATTACTTTTCAAACAGTGACTGGCCGGTCATTTCTTCAGGTTTCGGCAGTTCCATCATTTCCAACAAAGTAGGCCC
>CAYYFT010000053.1:0-10896 GCA_964471015.1 uncultured Pirellulales bacterium
TCAAATACAAGCTGCCTTTTTTAATCCGCTCATATTTAGCATGGGTGGATTCTTCTTCGGCTTGTTTGGCCTTCCGAGCTTCTTCCTCAACCGTAGCTGTGGCAGCGCCGGACTCTTGCTGTTCCGATACATCGGAATTCGCTTGTTCGTCGGCAGCTTGCTCTTCAGCAACCTTCTTCCTTGTGCTTTTACGTTTTTTTGTTGTTTTTGCAGAGGCTTTAGCCATAATCGCTCCTTTTTTTCATTCGCCAAACATCTATGATTTACTTAGGTAACCTTCCCGTAGGAATTCAATAGGATTTGAATTTTGAACAGTAGAAATAAAACTTAATATATCAAAACGGGCATTACTAATGTAAGCGCTCTATGATAAACCCCACTTACCCATCATATCAGAGAAGATATCAGTGACTTGCCCTACTAACGCCGGGAAGCCAGAATTGTTATCAATGATATTGTCGGCGATGCTTTCCTTTTTGTCCAGAGAAATCTGAAAATTTTCTCTAATTTTTAGCTGATTTTCACTGAAAATACCCATTTTTTCTGCTCTTTTGGCCCTTAATTGCTGTTTGCACTCGACAAAAATGAGTTTGTCGCACCGTTTGGCCCAACCGACTTCCACCAAAAGGGGCATATCCAGCACGATTGCCTTGACCTGATTTCGGTGCTTTACTCGCTTTATAAGCTCCTCAGCCCGTTCGAGGACAAGAGGATGGATTATCTCATTAAGCGATGAGAGCTTATCAGCATCGGCAAAAACAATATCAGCCAATTTTTTGTGGTCGATTTTACCCGTTGAATCTAATACAACCTCACTGAAAGAAGCGACCACTTTGTTCTTTATGACAGGCTCGTCGAGCAGTTTATGAGCAATCTTGTCGGCATCGATTACCTCGCAGCCCAGCTTGGCAAACTCGGCCGCAATGGTACTTTTGCCTGAGCCAACACCACCCAGAATTCCTATTATTGGTTTTTCCTTGGGCCTGTCCACAGTCAAATAGTTTAGGCACTATTTGAGGAACCGTCAAGTGGAATTGGTTATCGATAATTTAAGAATAACTATTTTTTCAAGCTTGTACTTTTGTGTATGTAACCTGGCTGCGAGCTTTGTACAATATCTTTTGCAAGCAGGGCAACAGGTGGTTTTTCACCACTTCGTCCCAACTCATGTTTTTCGCCAGCGAATAGCCGGTTTTAATCATATTTTCAGTTTCGGATTCGCTTTTTGCCAGGCGTGAACATATCTGCATCGCGACATTTTCGCTGACGCTGTGCTCTATCTGATTGCGCGCCGAATCGTCGATTTTCAGCAGGTCTTCAATGTCAGCAAATCCATAACTGTTTAGTTTGGTATAGTCGGCGATGACAAGATTTTTGGCACCTTCGGCACCAGCTATATCCAGCACAAAGCCTGCACATCCACAGACACTGCTGACTACACATATCCCGCCGAAAGTCAACGGCTCGAGCTGCGCGATACCGAACGGTTCGTAAACGCTCTGGCCGAATTCGACGTCACTTCCTCTGCGGATATCCATAAATTCCATATCGTTTGGCATTCTTTGGCCACAATCGGCATGGTTGAATCCAAACTGGTTTACGAAGATGATTTTTATATTTCTGCTTTTGGCATTGAACTCCTGCACAGCCGCATAGAAGTCCGCTTCTCCGCCCGAAAGGTCCGGCATACCTTCACGATGAGCCACAGGCCAGTTATACTCTGATTCAATCTTATAAATATCACTGCTGCGCCGCTGTGAAACCTCAGTAGAGAGCAGGAACAGCACCCCGGTTTCGCCCTGCGTTCTGAATTCTCTTTCTATGTGTTCCAGCACGCGCAAATCGCGCCACAAACCCTTGCTTTTTACCAGTCTTGTAACATGTGTGAAGATGAAATCCGGCTCATAGCCCAGTAGTCTTTCACAATACCGCTGCAGTTTTCCCTTTGACCGCAGTTTGTCGGCAAGGCCGATTTGATATGCTGGTACGCCGTTATAGACTATGTCAATATCGACGGTTTCAAATTCCGGTGCCAGAAACCGCAGCTCATCAACGACATAATCGCCAACCGCACATATGACGTCACAGTTTTTCGAAGCCTCTACGAGGGCATGTTTGAAAAAGGAACTCTGGTCGCCGAACACTTCGTTGATATAAAGTTTGTTTTCATGGGCCAATTTCACAGTATTGTAAAACATTGTATCGTGGCCGGGATGATTTTCTACGATGCGGCGCATCGTAGCTACTTCGTGAGCATAGAAGATGGTTTTGAAGTCACACATTGGTTCGAGGATGGCCGCCAATACTGTCGGCATCCCCATAAACTCATGCGAAACAATGATTGTCGAATCTTTAGCTGCACCGATTGCTTTTAGCGCAGCTATTGCCGCCGGTGCCAGTCTTACATACTGCTCGTATTCCCACAAATGTTCATATAGATGACTGCGGATACCGAATCGCTCGAACAAGTGTTTTTTGAACTCGTTAATCACACCTTTATCCGTATTTGTTACGTCGATAAGCAGCACCTCAGGTGAGCTTTTTACACCTGTCTGTTCGTCAACAAATGTTCGCCTGCCATAGACGATACCCACATTGTAGAAGTCTTCGATTTTTCGAAAGGCTTCGAGATATCCCGTTTTTACAAGTCCGTCCACGGACGAATAGAGCACTTCGCCGTCATCGCCAAGCCGATTCGATACAGGCCCTTTGGTGGAGAACAATGGGCCGACGAGAATTGAGCGGCCGACCGCATCAAGATAGGATTTGCAGGTGAAAAAACCCTGTAAAACAGCGCCTATACCGCCGATTTTCCCCACTATTTCGTGGGTAACGTGCACCATCGTTATCTCATTGGCCATAATAAGCTTCCCTCCGTGCTGCAATATGGAGCTTAATCAGTTTGTTTTAATTGCCTTCTGTATAAAATATAGGAAATAGTTTCATTACGGCCAAATTAGAAGGGTCTGTCCGGTCTATTAAATTTTATAGCCCGAAAAAATCGCTACAGATTTGCAGCCTGGGGGTATTTTTTAAGACGTTTGAGCCGGGCCTGGGAATTTTTCTGACCACGTCAGCTTATTCTGGTGCGTAAGGTTCTTATCAGGCCCGAAAGTACCTGCTGGGGGATATCGGCCAGTTCCGGCTCAGGTATTTCACTAAGCGCTATCCCTTCGATAACTTTCAAAGCCCTTTCACCACAGAAGACTATGGAATTTGCAATTCTCTCGGCCTGGTCCAGGTCACCATCGGCCATTAGTCGTAGATAGAGAATTATGTTTTTAGTCAGCTCATTATCGCTTACCTCGAATATCGGCGGGCTGGCCGGCGGGGTAATCTCAGCCGAGTCTTCCGGGATTTCTTTTTCACTCAATATCTCTTGTTCAATCCTGCGAGTTTCAGCCATTAGTCGTTTTTGTTCTGCCACGTCGGTTGTATCTATCGGTGCAATTTTAAGCTCTTCGCCGGTGTCAGAATCTGGAACGTATATCTTGTTATGGCATGCTGGACACTTTCCCCATTTGCCGCCGGTGCCGTCTGGTGCTTCTATCTTTTTGCCGCAATGTTCACAATGAAATGTTATGGCCATTTTGTCACCTCCCAATAGTTTATTCTGACCACCTGTCAGCTATTTATCTCTTTTATATTCTGCAATTACCTCGGTAGTTATTCCGCCGCGGGGAGTAAACCGCGAAGTAACTTTCATCTGACGCGGCTTGCAGGCACCGGATAAATCATCTAATATATCATTTGTCAAAGCTTCGTAAAAGATGCCTTTGTTGCGGTAGCTTTGCATATAGAGCTTCAGGCTTTTTAGCTCGATGCAAAGTTTATCAGGACAATATTCGATAACAATCTCGCCAAAGTCCGGCTGACCTGTTCGAGGGCAAAGGCTCGTAAACTCAGGACATCTGATTGTTATCCAGTAGTCCCGTTCGGGATTGGGATTGTCGAACAGGTCGAGTTCAGGCTTTTTATTCATTTTGTTGAACCTCGTAAAAAACTCGGCTAAATTAATATAATAGATATCAATAACTTTGACAAGGTTGAAAAAACATTGGAGAAAGATAAGAAAGCAGTTGTTTTGCTAAGCGGCGGCCTTGACTCAGCTACGACTTTAGCCATAGCTCGCAGCGAAGGTTTCCAGTGCTACGCCTTGACTTTCAGATATGGCCAGCGGCACCAGCGGGAAATCGAGGCTGCAAAGAAGGTAGCTGATTCTCTTGAAGTAATCGAACATCGCTGTATAGATATTGATTTAGCTCAGTTCGGCGGTTCAGCACTTACTGATTCGACTATTGAGGTGCCGAAGGACAGGGCCGATTTAGGCAAGCCAGGCCAGATACCACCAACTTATGTGCCTGCCCGCAACACGGTATTTTTAAGTTATGCGCTTGCGTGGGCTGAAGTGCTCGGTGCCTTTGATATCTTCATAGGCGTCAATGCAATTGACTACAGCGGTTATCCCGACTGCCGGCCCGAATTTATAGCAGCCTTTGAGAGAGTAGCCAATCTCGCCACCACAGCCACCGACCAAGGCAAAGTCCAATACCGTATTCACACTCCCCTTATTAGTATGGCAAAGCGTGAGATTATTCTCACTGGCACAAAATTAGGCGTCGATTATTCCCTGACACACAGTTGCTACGACCCGGATGAATACGGTAGAAGTTGCGGACGGTGCGACTCCTGCAAATTAAGATTAAAGGGCTTCGCCGAAGCAGGTCTCAAAGACCCCATTGAATATGTGGACAAGTAATCACATATGGTAATAAATGAGATATTCTATTCTCTACAGGGCGAGGGATTTTTGGTTGGTATTCCCAGCGTATTTGTGCGTCTGGCAGGCTGCCCTTTACGCTGCCGATGGTGCGATACAAAATACGCCTGGGACGAAAAATCAGGAACCGAATATAGTATCAATGAAGTTGCCGAGATTGCTGACGGAGCTGACGGCAGATTTGTAGTAATAACCGGTGGCGAGCCGATGACAAATTCGCAGTTACCGGAGCTGGTGCAAAAATTAAAAGCATCTGACAGACATATAACAATTGAAACGGCGGGTATTGCATTCATGCCGGATTTAGCCTGTAATTTAATGAGTATCAGCCCGAAATTGAGTAACTCTGCACCAGACGACCCAAAACTTGCTGTGATTCACGAGGATTCGAGATTAGATATAGCTGTCTTACGCAAGCTGATTGATAATTATAAATATCAACTAAAATTTGTGGTGGATTCACAGGCCAATTTGGCAGAAATACAGCAAACAATAGAGAAACTCGGAAACGTCAATTCAGAAAAGGTAATGTTAATGCCGCAAGCAGCTACAAGGGATGAGCTTTTAGCCAAATCACCGATGGTTGCCGATATGTGCAAACATACCGGCTTTGCCTTCTGCCCGCGCCTCCAGATTTTACTCTGGAACAACGAAAGAGGCACGTAATTGAGGCTTAACTGCTGTTTGTCTTTTCTACATTTCTAAGTTGATAATTGACAATCAACAATCAATAGTCAATAATCATCAATAAATACTAAATTAGCTCGCCCGGGTGGCGGAATAGGCAGACGCGCCAGCTTGAGGGGCTGGTTCCCATTAGGGAGTGCTGGTTCGACTCCAGTCCCGGGCAGTGGGTTTAACACTCAATAGGATTTTTCTTTTATCGACATTATTGTCTTGACTACGCTGAGGAAACAACTATAATTATGATAGCTTTTTAAGCCCCTGCTTTTTCCTCTCTTCCCTCCCTCCGCATAGCAGGGGTTTTTTTATGGTATTTGGCTTTCGCTATATGTGACGTTATTTATCCTTATCGTGGTCATCTTTTCTCATCTTGAATCGTCTTTTCTTGAGGATACCATCCCGTATGTCCTGGATTGTATTTTTCACTTTTTGCCCTCTGCCTTTTTTGCCTTTGAAGGTATAAATCAGGCCGCCTGTTACCAAAGCCACTATGAATACCCATACAAAGAAACCATAAGAACACACAAGACCATAGTTTTCTATTACAGTAAGGCCGGCCAATACAACAGCCGCTATTCCACACCACATAGTAATAAATTGCTTCTGGTTCATAATCCAAATTTCCTCATCTGGTTAAAATTAGTCATCGTAAAACCTTAGTCAACAATCAAATATCAGGTCAGGCCTAATCGTTCGGCCTCGGCATCGAGGCCATATTGTTTCATTTTTTTGTATAGAGTTGTGCGGTTTATCTGTAGTGCTTTGGCGGTTTCCTGCCTGTTCCAGTGATTAGCTTCAAGTGCCTGGCGGATGATATTTTTCTCCGGCTCAGCCAGTGCTTCCTTTAAGCTCGTCGGGTTGTATGATTTTTGCCGCCGTTCCTGTTTGATTGAGTGTGGCAAATCGAAAGGACCGATGAATTTATCTTTGCTTAGCAGAACCGCTCGCTCAATTATGTTTTCCAGTTCGCGCACGTTGCCGGGCCAGGAATAACGCTCCAAATATTCCATCGCCTCGTCGGTAATACCGAGCTTTTCTCTGTTGTGTTGTGCGCAGTAGACCTGCAAAAAATGTCTTGCCAACAGTCGAACATCACCCACTCTCTCGCACAAAGGCGGCAGCTCTATCGTTACCACGTTTATTCGGTAATACAAATCTTCCCGAAATCTGCCTTGCTTTACTTCCTCATTCAAGTCTTTATTTGAAGCAAGTAATATCCGCGTGTCGACGGTCTCAGTCTTATTACTACCAACCGGCTCAAACTGCCTGTCCTCCAGAACCCGCAGGAGCTTGACTTGAAGAGCCGGTGAGGCGTTGGCAACTTCATCAAGGAAAATCGTGCCGCCATTCGCCGCCAGAAATTTGCCTTCTTTATTACTTATGGCACCGGTAAACGCTCCCTTAATATGTCCGAATAATTCACTTTCAAGCAATGTTTCGGGCAGTGCACCGCAGCCGACCTCCACGAATGGCTTATTCCTTCGACTTGAGCGATGGTGTATTGCTCTTGCCAGCATACTTTTACCGGTGCCTGATGGACCCGTCATTAGTATTGTTGTTTTGCTGTCGGCGACGGCCTCTACAAGCTCGAAGATTTTAGCCATCTTATAGTTGTGGCTGATTATATTTTCCAGACTGTATTTTTGTTCGAGTTGTAATCTCAGGTTCTCGTTTTCACTTATAAGTGATTGTTGTTTGATTGCTCTTTCCACCACCAGCCGCAATTCATCGTCCACTATCGGCTTGGTAAGATATTCGTAGGCGCCTCGCTTGATGGCCTTGATTGCGCTTTCAATACTGCCATAGCCGGTTATCGCAATTACCACTGTTTGCGGATAGTTTTTCCCGACGATATCTAATAATTCGAAGCCGTCTCCATCCGGCAGATTAACATCTGTTATAACGAGGCCATAGCTTTGCTTTTCCAGCTCAGCTATAGCGCTTTTTAACGTTTCGGCACCGTTTGTTCCGAACCCTTCAAGTGATAAGAATTCGCACAGCGAATCCAGTATGATTCTATCGTCATCTACAACAAGAATATTCTTTTCTCTCATAGTTATCCTTGTCAGCTTTTATGAACTTCCTATCGCCACGGGCAAATATACAGTGAATATACTTCCACCTCCGGCTGCGTTTTCAGCAGTTATTCGACCGTTGTATCTTTCAATTATGTCTTTACATATTGCCAATCCTAATCCTGTCCCTTTGTTTTTATCTTTTGTAGTAAAGAACGGCTCGAATATGACTTTGGCGTCTTCGGGGGCGAAACCGGCTCCTGTGTCACGAAACTCCACCACGACAGTATTATCCGCTGCAAGGCGCGTGGAGATGCGGAGTTGTCCGCCATCCGGCATTGCATCCAGTGCATTCTTTATGAGGTTACAGAAGACCTGAAACAAATTGCTGCTCCTGATTTCTGGTGTGCCGGGAGCGTAGCTCGATAATATCTGAACGTTCGAAGTTTCTGCTCTCGTATCCATTGTTTTTATAGCATCTTCAATAATCTGCTCTATTTTGACGTGTTCAGACGGCGTGTAAGTGCTGCGTGAGAATTCCAACAGTTCACTTACAATTTGAACCATTCTCATAAGTCCCTGCCGGCACCGTGTGAGATATTCTTTGGCTTTTTCGAGATTTTCCTGCTCAACGATTCTCATTGTAAGATTGATATACCGCAGTATTCCATCCATAGGATTATTTAGCTCGTGTGCCACTTTAGAAGTGAACTTGCCGATAGTAGCCAGTCTTTCAGTGTCGGCAAGCTTGGCCTTTTCGATGATGTCTGACTTTTCAGATGGTAATTTCTTGTGTTTTGACATAGCTCAAATAACTAAGCCTATCTCCACCTTATCAAGTATAGATGTTGTAAAAAAGCAACGTACCTGTTCTTTTTTCGGATTGAAAGAGTCGCCTGTTTAGTAAAAAGCGTAACATTCTGTAGAATAAGCGGCTAAACAGATTTTCTCGGTCTTTGTGTTCGACTTAAACCACAGAAAATGAGCTTCTGGCGTTGTTATTTCGCAACATTATAAATGTCTCCCCGGCCAAACTGGGCGTAGATGGAGGTGTTAATTCTGCTTAACTTTATGGCTGATAAGTACTTGTAAAAGTAAAAATGGGCTATTTGCTCATCACTCGTTTTGGTATGTACTTTGCATAGCTACACGAGTTAGCCATAAGGGATATTCGAAGATTGAGCAGGGAGGCAGGCGATGAATAGCTCTGAAAAGCGAAAGTTTAAGCGATTACCGATAACGCTTGGTTTATCGTGTCGAAAAGTTGGTTCGACAGCAGAGAAGTTCCACAAGGGCTGTACGGTGAACGTAAGTCCGGGCGGTTTATATTTTGAGACTGCGGACGACATCTTTAAGCCGGGCAACCTCTTAAAGGTGGAATTGTCAATACCCCCTACAGCGGGCCTGCTTGAATTTGGCGGCAGGATTTCAGGTTTCGGCAGGGTATTGAGAACTTGCAGCATCTGTCATTCTCACACAGATACCAATTTGCATTCTGGTAGGTATGGCGTAGCTCTGGAATTTTGTCAGTCCCCGAAGCTTTGCACATAATCATCAAGATGGCTTACGCCAGAATTACTTTCCCGGCCAGTCAAAGACACCCTCAAAGACCTCAACTGCTGGTCCGGTCATATAGACGCAGTTATCTTTCTCACACCAGTTCAAATCCAGGTCGCCTCCGGGCAGATGTGCGGTGCATACTCGCTCCCCTCGCCCGGTAAGCACCGCTGCCACACAGCACGCGCAAGCACCCGTACCACAGGCCAGGGTAATTCCACTGCCTCGCTCCCATGTGCGCATCGTAAGTTCCGTGGGTTTATCAACCTGAACGAAATGCACATTAGTGCGGTTGGGAAAAATGCTGTGCTTTTCGATAGCGGGGCCAAATTTTTCAAGCTCAATCAAGCTAACATCATCACAGAAAAATACAGCATGTGGATTTCCCATTGATACGCACGTCATTACAAGTGCGCGGCTTAGAAATTGCATCGGCTGTTCAATTATTTCTCTGACAGGTAAGTTGACAGGTATATCCTTGGCTGCTAATACAGGCTGGCCCATATTAACACACACCTTTTGGACCTTGTCATTATTATCGATTGTAAGCCCAATGGTTATAACGCCATTGCCGGTTTCTATATTTAGTGAAGCAGGGCAGGGTGGCTGGCCTGGCACGACAAAAGGCCCTTCCACTTTGGCTAATTTATGTTCGTAAGTATATTTGGCCACGCATCGAATACCATTTCCGCACATTTCGGCTTCTGAGCCGTCCGCATTGAAGATGCGCATCTGCACATCGGCCCTCTGCGACGGGCCTATCAGAATCAGGCCGTCTGAACCGATACCAAAATGCCGGTCGCTGACGATTTGAGCCAACTTTACGGGGTTGGTGATTTTCTCCTCGAAGCAATTGACATAAACATAATCATTGCCCAGCCCGTGCATTTTAGTAAATCTCATTTTCTTCTCCTTGCCAAAACTGCTTTACTATATGCGTCCAGACGAATAAAATCAAGGTTATGTAGATGAAAAAAACAAGACTTGATGACCATTGATTGTCACTTATCATCACGTGGAGTGTTAATCAGCGTAACTTGTGGCTTAGCTATCCGCGGTTAAGTTGGCCTTGGGCCTGAGGTCTTTTAAATCGAGAATTCCTTTTTGCGGCTGTTCATTTGCGCTTTTAGACGTGCGATGATGGAAGAGTGCATCTGCGAGACGCGAGATTCGGATAAATCCAGTGTTACGCCGATTTCCTTCATTGTCATCTCTTCGTAATAATATAAGACGATAATCAGCCGTTCGGCTCGTGTCAGCCCCTTGGTGAGTAGATTCTTCAGGTCTCGCTTTTGAGCTTCGGTCAGGGGGTCTTCGCTTTTTTCATCTTTGATTACATCTATTTCGCGAATATCTTTTTCGCCTTCGCCTTCGCCGTACTTGGTGTTCAAGGAAACCAAGCTGACTGCATTTGCATCGCGCTGGAGCCTGTCAAACTCCTCCATGTTCATATCCAGTTCTTCAGCCGTTTCTTTTTCGGTAGGCTTGCGGCCAAGATGGGTTTCGAGCGAATGTACGGCCTTGATCAGTTGATGGGCGCGGGCACGGACTAATCGCGGCACCCAGTCCATACTCCGTAACTCATCGAGAATAGAGCCTCTTATACGAGGCGAGCAATATGTCTCAAACTTTACGCCTCTGGTGGGGTCGAAAGCATCGATAGCATCCATCAATCCAAAAATACCAGCGCTGATAAGGTCATCCAGCTCGACCTTCTCAGGTAATTTGCTGCGTAACCGCTCGGCGGTATACCTTACCAGAAACCTGTAATGTTCCATAAGTAGATTGCGGAAATAGGCATCTCCGGTTTTATGAAACTGCTCCCATATTTGGTCAATATTGAGTTGCTGTTTGGTTTTC
>CAYYFT010000054.1:0-4711 GCA_964471015.1 uncultured Pirellulales bacterium
GGGTTTAGCTGCTCCCAAAACGCCAAAAGATGGCTCTGATTGTGCTTTTTCAGCAGTTTTCTTATTTCTTCAATAGCAATCATACCTACGATTTAAGGCTTGAAAACAGGGATTTTAAGCGAATTGTAAAATTTTTCAAGAAAGTTAAGGAAAATTGACGAAATTTGTTTGACAAAAAAGCTACTCTGTGCTATCGTTTATACAGAGGTAAGTAGGTTTGGAAAAATCTTTTATCATAATTTAAAACGCTATCATAATTTATTTAGTCTGCTTATCATACCTCAAACCTACCTGCCAACAAAGAAAAAAGAAGCTTATTTCAGTCTTTGGCTTATTCCATCAGGAGCAGCTTTGACCACAGAGAGAAATAACTTATGAACATTATTAGCAAAATTCAGTTTTACAAATTTGAACCGGTCGTTCTTAAGCAAAAGCAAATAGTAAATTAAGGAGATTCGCAAAAAAACAGTGTTTTTATCCTCTGATGTTGCAGGGGCCCCTATTTTGTGACCTGTTGCAAATGCGGACCCAAGAGTCAGCTGCAATTATTCATTAAAATATAACCAAAGCGGGCTTAAGAGTGGCCGGGCTTGCGAATCTCGAAAAAGGCAAAGGAGAAAAAAAATGAGAAGAAAAGGTTTTACATTAGTTGAACTGCTGGTCGTGATTGGGATCATAGCGGTGCTGATGGGTATTCTGCTGCCTGCTCTGAATGCGGTGAGGCGAGCCGCCCAAAAAGTAGTCTGCGGAACGAACCTCGGCGGTATCGGCAGGGCTATATTACTCTACTCCAACGACCATGATGGGGACTATCCGCGCGCAGGTGGTCCAAAGGGCGTATGGCTCGCCGACGGAGAGATATACGACTGGCAGTCCGAGAAAGGGGATCAATACGTCGATGGCGCAACTATTACAGCCAGCCTCTATCTTTTGATAAAATATGCCGATGTAACGCCGTCGCAGTTTGTCTGCAAGGGCGACGCCGGGACAAAAGAGTTCAAACTTTCTGAGGCTCCGACTACCACTCTTGAGGATATTACTGAAGCTTGGGACTTCGGCAATGACGCTGATACCCTCCTCTGGCCGGGCCAGTATAACAGCTACGCCTATCATGACCCGTATGGTGATGATTCAGGATACCGAGGGTATGCTCTCGGCTCGCATAGTAACCCCGCCTGCCCAATGGCTGCAGACAGGAACCCTTACCTGGATGAGAATGCTAAGTCTTACCTCGATGGTGAAATAGATGGCGAAGAGGCACCGAGTTGGGTACCAGCTGCTGGAAACATCCCCGCCCATTATTTTGACGATGACCAGACGGGTAATGCGGCAGCACACCAGCGAGAGGGGCAAAATGTCCTGTTTAACGACGCCCATGTGGATTTCGAGGATTACCCCAATGTCGGTATTACGAAGGATAATATCTGGAAATTCTGGCCGGACCCTGATCACCCTCCAGACCCCGGCGAGGACAGGGAGCTTATGGAGTCGCCATATACTGCATTTGGTACTGACTGTAAGAATGCAGATGGAACAGGTGCGTCAGGAGGTGAAGCAGATGCGTTCCTTGTGAGTGAGAATAACTGCAGGGATTGATAAAGTTGATTCTCCGTTGAATTGTTTTCAAGCGGCCTTGTGCAATTAAGCATAAGGCCGCTCTTTATTGAACAGCGATAATCAACAATATAATACTCCCCAAAAACGGCCTATTCTTAAGATTCATCTTTGGTCGGCATTTATGTGGGCCCCATTTTGCGACTTGACGCAAAACGGGAGCCCTGTTAGATTGTGTGCTTTGATTTTTACGGAGAAGAAAAGTGGGGCAAACACTAACATACAAGATACTTTCCAACCATCTGGTCGAGGGTAAAATCGCCCTTGGTGAAGAAATCGGGATTCGGATTGACCAGACGCTTACGCAGGATGCCACCGGCACGACGGCATTTCTACTGTTCGAATCAATGGGGATAGGCAGAGTTAAAACTCAGCTTTCGGCAAGCTACATCGACCACAATATATCTGGCTTTGGGCCGGAAAACCACAACGACCACTTATATCTGCAAACGGCAGCGGCCAAATCAGGGGTTTACCATTCGCGGGCAGGCAATGGTATCTGTCATCAGGTCCATCTGGAACGGTTTGCAAGGCCCGGCGCGACACTTCTGGGTAGCGATTCGCATACACCAACCGCTGGGGGAATCGGTATGCTGGCCATCGGCGCTGGCGGCCTGGATGTGGCGGTGGCTATGGCAGGCGAACCATTTTACCTGAGCTGCCCGAAAGTCCTGGGTGTCAAACTAACCGGCAAATTGAATGACTGGGTGGCAGCAAAAGACGTTATTCTTAAACTGCTCGATATTCTTACAACAAAAGGCAATGCGGGCTGGGCGGTCGAATACTTCGGCGAAGGCGCCTCGACTCTGACTGTGCCGCAGCGAGCGACGATAACAAATATGGGAGCGGAGCTGGGCGTAACAACGAGTATCTTCGGCAGCGATGAACAAACCAGAAAACTCCTCACCGCCCAGAAACGCGAAAAAGACTATCAGTCATTATCGGCTGACCCGGATGCCGAATATGACCGTGTCATCGAAATAAATCTGGCTGAGTTGCAGCCAATAGCGGCTTGTCCATCTTCACCGGATAATGTCAAAGCCGTCGCCGAAATCACCGGCATTCAGACAGGACAGATTGTGATAGGCAGCTGCACAAACTCCAGCTTTGCCGATTTGATGATGGTCGCAAAGGTATTGAAGGGCAGAGGCATAAACAATATGGTCGAATTTGCAATCGCTCCGGGCAGCAGAGAAGTGCTGAATATGCTGGCAGAAAACGGTGCGTTGGCGGATATTATTTCAGCCGGCGCTCGCATTCTCGAATCGGGCTGCGGCCCATGCATTGGCCAGGGTCTTTCGCCGGCTGACGGCGTAGTGAGTCTGAGAACATTTAACAGGAACTTTCCCGGCCGAAGCGGGACAACCGGTGACCTGGTTTATCTGGTCAGTCCCGAAACAGCAGTCGCTTCGGCTTTGACAGGGCGAATTACCGACCCGCGAGAGATGCCTAAAATTTTCGGGATAGAATACCCAAAAATAGAATCGCCGGACGAATTTGTTATCAACGACAATATGATAGAAGCTCCTTTGAGTGAAGAAGAGGCAGCAGAAGCAGAGGTTATACGGGGGCCGACAATTGTCGTGCCGGAAGTTCCGCCACCACTGCCGCAAAAATTGCAGGGGCAGGTCTTAATTAAATGCGGCGATAAGATAACAACCGACCATATTATGCCCGCCGGGCGTTTCCTGAAACTGCGCTCAAATGTGCCGGAGTACTCAAAATATGTCTTTAACTGCTTTAACAAGCAGGAAGAGGGAACCTTTGCTCAGAAGGCACTCGAATTGAAGAAAAAAGGCATCGGCGGCGTCATTGTGGCAGGCGAAAGTTACGGCCAAGGCTCGTCAAGAGAGCACGCTGCACTATGCCCGATGTATCTTGGCTTCCGTGCCGTGATTGCCAAAAGTATCGAGCGAATCCACAAGGCAAATTTGATTAACTTCTGCATCGTGCCCATAATCTTTGCCGAGCCGAGCGACTACGACAAAATCAAACCTGACGACCGATTGCAAATTGACAAGCTGCTTGAAGCAATAAAGAACGATGACGAAGTCAAGATTACCGACAAGAGCGGCTCATTTGAATTTATCGGCAAGCTGGAGCTTTCCAACAGAGAGAGAAAAATTTTACTCTCAGCGGGACTCTTGAATTACACCCGTAACAAAGCGAATGAATGATAAAACAATAACCATCTTCGGCACGGCCAAAGCGAAGTTGGGTGAACCGACTTACACACTGGCCTATGAAGCAGGCAGATTGTTGGCCCAGGCCGGCTTCACTATCGCCAACGGCGGATATGGCGGCACAATGTTAGCCGCATCCAAAGGCGCTGCCGAGGAAGGCGGCGAAACTATCGGTGTTACCTGCTCAGCTTTTACTGGAACAGCAAACGAATATATCAGCCGCGAAATCGTTACCGGTTCGCTGGACGAACGGCTCGATACATTGATAAAACTGGGGCAGGCCTATGTTGTGCTGCCCGGCGGAACAGGAACGCTGCTCGAATTGGCAAAGGTTTGGGAATTAAAAAACAAGGGCTTTATCGAGGCAGATAAACCGATTATACTTGTAGGCAAATTCTGGAGGCCGCTGGTTGATTTAATTGCAGGTGATGACCCGGACAGCAGTCGATACATCCACCAGGCAGATGGGCCAAGGCAGGTTGTAGAATCGATTAGTGAACTATTAGTATGAGCAAAGAGTTGGTAATTTCGATTTTAATATTCTTAAGCTGCGTGGCATCAGCCAGTGCGGCTCGCCAACCTCTGGTGCGGGACGGCTTCGGTCTGACAGGGGTCGATGGTAAATTAATCGGCACCGACGGCAAATGGTCTTTTGAATTCGATTCAGAGGTAAGTGAGGATACAGGCCGAATCCGCGCCGGCTCGATTATCGAGCTGCTGCCATCGATAACACTGGAAAAGATAACCGCTGACGCCCAAAAACGTGGCGTAAGCCATCTTGACGATTCTGATGCAAGCCCCGTTAGAAGTAAGTCATCAGAGGCGACCGCCGGGCAGACTTCTAACGGGGCAAGCTATAGGCTCTGGGGCAACGTTACAAAATACAGGAACAAAAATTTTATATTCCCGATTTA
>CAYYFT010000054.1:4811-10676 GCA_964471015.1 uncultured Pirellulales bacterium
GGCTCTGGGGCAACGTTACAAAATACAGGAACAAAAATTTTATATTCCCGATTTATTTTCTACCTGTCAGCACAGACGATGACCAAACCAAACCAGGGGAGTCGTTAACATCGCAGCAGCAAAAGGCCAAGATAACTATCAATGAGCCGAACGATGTATTGGCCATACCGGAAGAGATAGTAAGCAAGCTCAAAAGCAGGCGGGTCCTTCGCCATGAACAGTTGAAAGAAGGATTGCAATTAAAGCAGGATTACGTCCTGGTTGGCAGGACAGTACTTTTAGACAAGCACGCCGACGGTAAACCTGTGGTTGTCCTTGATGCTCTCGGCAGGAACATCCAGCAGGTCTCATTCAGGGTGCTGCCCTGTGAAGCTCTGGAAAGGGCACAATATGTGCAGTCTCTTGAGACCGAACCGGTTCGATTCAAAATAGCAGGGATTCTAACACAATATAAAGGCGAATATTACCTGCTCCTGCAGCGGGCAACAAGAGCCTACAGCCACGAAAACTTCGGAAGGTAAAGGAGTTTCTTTTGCCAAACGGGCTTGACAACCTTTTGATTTCATATAACCAGCCAAAATTTCAGGAAAGATTATTTAATATATATCTTTCTAAAGCAGGCATGTCACATTTTGGTTTAGGCCCGAGGCACGTCGACAACAGGCGAAAAGTTGAGGGTATACTGCAAGATGTTATCGAAAATGGCGATGAGGCGGTCATAAAGTACACAGAAAAATTTGACGGCGTTAAATTAACACCAAAGCAGTTTGGAGTTAGCCAAAGCGACTTAAAAAAAGCACATGAACAAGTCGCTCCGGAACTTTTGAGTTCTATTCGGAAATCAATCGAAAACGTAAAGAAACATCAGAAAGAAATCTTCATAGGAAATAATAAAAAATGTTCCGGCGGCACTGGAATAAAATATACACCCATAAAAAGAATTGGTATCTGCGTTCCCGGCGCATCTGCTCCCTTACCTTCGACCGTAATAATGTGCGCTGTTCCTGCGCAGGTAGCCGGAGTAAAAGAAATCGCTGTAGTTTCACCGCCGAGATACAATGGCAGCATTCATCCGGTGATCTTAGGAGTCTGTTATGAACTGCAAAACAACGATGAGTATAAGGATCGCGGCATCGAGGTCTATCGCATTGGTGGCGCACAAGCAGTGGCGGCTTTGGCTTTTGGAACCAAAACTGTTAAGAAGGTATTTAAGATTGCTGGACCGGGTAATCAATGGGTTCAAACTGCTAAACAGTTAGTTTTTGGTGATGTCGCAATTGACTCAATAGCCGGACCGAGCGAAGTACTAATAATTGCAAATGATAAAGCCAACCCTGCCTGGGTTGCGGCAGATGTGCTAAGTCAGGCCGAGCACGCCCCGGGAAGTGCTATTTTGTTTACGGACTCACAAAAACTCAGCGAAGAAGTCCTCAAGGAACTTAAAAAACAGGTCAAGCAACTTAATCGGGCAAGAGAGACTATTGAGTGTCTTAAAAAATTCAGCAAAATTGCTGTTTTTGAAAATATACAAAATGTCATTGAGGCAGCGAATATCATCGCTCCGGAGCATCTGCAGATTCAATGTGGAGACAAGAGCAGGAAAATAGCAGGTGAAATTGAGAACGCAGGGGCGGTATTTATTGGCGATTACAGTCCGGTTGCGGTCGGTGATTACTGGGCTGGGCCGAGTCATACACTGCCTACAGGAACCAGTGCGAGGTTCTTTAGTGCTTTAAGCGCCAACGATTTTATAAAGTCAACGAGTATTATCGAATACGATAAAAAGAAATTAGCTGAAAGTGCTGAGGATATAATTCGGTTAGCTGAGGCCGAGGGGCTTGACGCACACGCAAAAAGCGTAAAAATCCGACAAGAGAAATAAGCTCGTTTTTATTTTGTAGGTTCTGCAGCTTTACCTTCGTCCGCCTCATCGGATTCAGCGTAATCGGTCGCACTGTTGGCAAGCAGCCAATTATACAGTATCTTTGACTTGGTGGGGTCAAATACATGCCCGGCACCTTTATATTCCTCAAATGTCACCTTTGCTCCCCATCTTTCGTAATAAGCCGCAGCCCTTTTGGCTGAAGCCAGATTCACCTCTTTCTCACCGGCGCCGATATAAATCGGCTTGTCCCGCAGCGCCCTTTTACTGGCGGCAGAAGTTATTAAACCCACGTTTCGGCTTCTACCGGCAGCAAAGATGACAGCTCCTGCCCAGATCTTCGCGCCGCTCTCAAGCATAGCTGCGGTGTGCCAGCCGCCCTTGCTATAGCCCGTGACAAAAAATCGTTTCCCGTCAATTCTAAGATGTTTGGAAACGTACCTCTTAACTTCCAAAACACTTTTACGTTCACGCTTAAAATGGTTTATATACTGGCTTTTGGTGAGGTTGGCGTTACCACTATGGAGATATCCCATTCCGATAACGATAGAACCCTTACCGCGGGTGATTTGCTTGAACGGCCAAGTCATCGGCTGACCGTCCTTACCGTGATAAACGAAAATCACAGGCCAATCACGCTCGTCTGTATAATCGGCCGGAACATATACGAGAAAGTGGTCACCGCCTATAAATTTGTTATCAACGTCGACACGAACTTCCTCGCCCGGCACAAATTTGGGGCCATCTGTTTTTCCAGGTTTGTCCTCCGCAAAGAGAAGCCCCGCAATACAAAGGCATAACAGGGGAGCAAATACCGCCGATGCTGAAAGCAGGCGTTTATTAAAAGTCATCGAAGAAAATCCTAAACACTGCTCAATTTTTCTCTTATTATTTCAGCGGCTCTGGTGAGTGCATCATTGATTTTTTCAGGATTTTTCCCGCCGGCCTGGGCCATCTGCGGTCTGCCGCCACCACCACCATCAATCAAAGGGGCAATTTGTTTTACTATATCACCGGCTTTTAAACTCTTCTTAACGAGGTCGTCAGTAAGACCTGCAAGCAAAGTTGCATTTCCATCTTCGATAAAGCCAAGAACGACAGCGGCTGACTTTGCCTTCTTTTTGAGCATATCGACTGCCTCTCGCGCCTGCTCAACTGATACCGTTGAAAGTCGGCCGATGATTACCGATGTCGAACCAATTTTTTCGCACCCGTCCAGAAGCTGCCTTGCCTCAGTCATAATGTCACCGCCGCCTTGCCTGGAAGCGGATTTGAGCTCCTTAGAGAGCTTCTTATTTTCCTTTATTAGTCGGCCAACCCTGTCAGTAACGTCTTCGGCCAGGACCTTCAGCATCTCTGAAAGCTCATCAACAATCCGGCTTCTCTTCTCTAAAAATTCGGTCAATTTTTCGCCTGTCAATGCCGTTATCCTCCTAATGCCCGCTGATATACTTTCTTCTTTGATTATTTTAAAGCCGCCGATAGAGCCGAGCCTGTCAACGTGCGTGCCGCCGCAAAACTCCTTGCTAAAAGCATCGTTGAGCCGGTCGTTATCTGTGACACCTACAGCCACTACTCGCACTTCATTTCCATATTTTTCGCCGAACAGCGCCATTGCACCGAGTTTTTGCGCATCGTCCCTCGGCATTACCCTGCAGGTTACCGGCGAATCTGCGGAGATTTTTTCTCTGACTAAATTCTCAACCTCTTTTATCTGCTTGCTGCTCAGGGCCTTCGGCCAAGTGAAGTCAAATCTGAGATAGTCCGGGCAGACGAGACTACCCTGCTGGGCCACCGATTTGCCGAGCGTCTGCTGCAGCGCCCACTGGAGCAGGTGCGTGGCGGTGTGATTTTTCCTTATTGCGTCCCTGTCTTTACTAACGATTGCCTTTACCCTTTCGCCAGCATTAAACTCTCCTTCAACAACTTTACCTATATGAATAACACAGTTGTTGCCTATCTTCCTGGTCTCTTCAACAGCAAATCGTCCTTTATCCGATTCGATAATTCCACAATCGCCAACCTGCCCGCCTGCTTCGGCATAAAAACAGGTCTTATCAAGAATAAAGTCAGCACTGGCTCCGACTTTGATACACCCCTGCTTCTTAAGCCCCTCTTTATCAATCCATCCGATTAGTTTACTATCACACTGGTCAGCCTGATATTTGTGTAGGTCTTCAGTAGGTGGTAAGTCCTTGAGCACTTCCGCGGAGACAGTAGCTCCTAATGCAAATGAAACAGCGCTTTGTGCTGCCCTTGCACGTTCTCTTTGTTCCTCCATCAGTTCGTCAAACACGGCAGTGTCAACTTTCAGATTTCGCTCTTGGGCCATAAGCTGGGTTAAATCGGGCGGGAAGCCGTAAGTGTCATAGAGTTGGAAGGCGTCCTCGCCGCTTATGGTCCTTTCAGCGGAGGCCTGGGCCTGTTCGGCTGCGGTGTTGAAGATTTCAATACCTCTGTCGAGTGTTCTGCCAAAAGCTGCCTCCTCTGATTCGACCACCATCGAAACATAGTCGGCCCTGTCTTTTATCTCGCCAAAGGCATCACCCAGGCAATCAACAACCACAGGCACAAGTTTATTCAGGAACGGCTCGTGCATCCCCAGCTCTCTGCCAAATCTCGAAGCCCGTCGAAGTATGCGTCGTATCACGTAGCCCCTGCCTTCATTGGAAGGTGTTGCACCGTCGGTTATCGCAAAGACGAGCGAGCGAACATGGTCGGCTATAACTCTGAAAGCATTATCGATTTTGTTGTTCAGCTTGGACGTGTATTTGCGGCCTGTGATTTCACTGACGCAATCGATTACAGGCATAAACAAATCGGTATCATAGTTGCTTCTTTTGCCCTGCAGCACCGCCACGATTCTTTCCAGCCCGGCGCCGGTGTCAACATATTTGGCACCGAGCTCAACAAGCTCACCATCCTCACCCCGGTTATATTGTATAAAGACCAGATTCCACAGTTCTATAAAACGGGCACAGCCGCCGTTGACGGCGCACTTATGGCCGGCGACATCTTTTTTGTCGCACATATCCGGGCCACGGTCGATATGTATCTCGCTGCAGGGGCCACAAGGGCCGGTCTGACCCATTTCCCAGAAATTGTCCTCTTTGCCGCCAAAGAGAACCCTCTCTTTTGGGATGCCAGTTACTTTCGGCCAAAGTGATTTGGCGGCACTGTCCGGCGGGGAACTATCTTCCGCATCGCCTTGAAAAACAGTCGCCCACAGCTTGTCCGGCTCGATACCCCAAACTTTTGTAAGAAGCTCCCAGGCCCAGTCAATCGCTTCTGCCTTGAAATAATCATCAAACGACCAATTGCCCAACATTTCAAAAAAGGTATGGTGATAAGTATCTTTTCCCACTTCCTCAAGGTCGTTGTGCTTGCCGCTTACGCGCAGGCATTTCTGGCTGTTGACCGCCCGGCGATATTCCGGGATAGACAAGCCCAAAAAGATATCTTTGAACTGATTCATCCCCGCATTGGTGAAAAGCAACGTATCATCATCGATGGGCACTATGGGTGAGCTGGGGACAAATTCGTGCCCTTTACTTTTGAAAAAATCTATAAAGCCGGACCTTATCTGCTTCGCACTCGGCACTGTAAACTTTCCTTGCCTCGTATCCCGTATTCTGCTTTGCAATTCACAATCACGCCAGGCCTTTGGCAGTGAGGATTTTATTTTTCAGCTCCTCACGTAAATCTTTGTTTTCAGCCAGATATTTTTTTGCATTTTCTCTGCCTTGCCCGAGCCGGATATCGCCGTAGTTCAGCCAGGTCCCGGCTTTTTCGACCACCTCGGAAGCCACGCCCAAATCGAGCAAATCACCTTCGTAGCTGATTCCGCTGTCGAACATAATATCAAACTCAGCGTCACGGAAAGGCGGTGCGATTTTGTTCTTTACCACCCTGGCCCTGACCCTGGTGCCGACGGCACTGCCGCCGTCCTTCAGGGTCGCCAGCCTTCTTAAATCGACTCGGAC
>CAYYFT010000055.1:0-10654 GCA_964471015.1 uncultured Pirellulales bacterium
TTGAGGGTTTGCGTCGTGCCCCGGATGCGCTTCGAGAGGGGCATATACCGCTTTGCGAGCTGGCGCTGCGCCGGCAGGGAAAAGGCGGCAAAAAGCCCTCAATGCTGGAGAAAGTAAAGCGTCTGCGAGGTAAGACAGCCCTTGAGCAGATGCTTAGCGCAGAATATCTTTTCGCGAAGGCACCCGACCATTTGCCGTATGCCGAGGCAATGCTGAAAGCTGCGGTGGCAGGTGGTTATAGGAAAACAGCCAGCTGGATTGCTAATTTTGTGTTCCAGGAAAATAATGCTTCCAAAAAACCGTCTTTACAAACATATTTATTGTTAAAGGATTCCTACGCAGCCCTCGGTGAGTTCGACAGGGCGCTTGCTGCGTGCCAACGTGCCTACAGACTTAAGCCCGAAGACGGAGAAATAGCAGATGAGTTTCAGCGTCTATCAGCCGAGTTGACTGTTTCCCGGGGCAAATATGACCAGGAGGGTGATTTCAGGCAGTCTATAAAGGACCGCGAAAGCCAGGAAAAACTTCAAGCCCAAGAGAGCGTTATCAAGTCCGAGGATTACCGCCGCTCGGCGGTTAAGGAAGCCAGAAAAGCGATGGCACAGGACCCAAATCTGCCCAGGAATATATTTAACTTGGCCGAGGCCTTATCGGATTTGCGAAATGACAAAGATGAGAATGAAGCAATAAAACTGCTGGAAGATACGTATGGAGCAAAGAAGGATTTTAGCTTTAAAGAACGGGCAGGCCAGTTAAGGATAAAGCAACTCAAGCGTAAGAAAAGAGAAGCAGAAAAGACCCTTGAGGCCAAGCACGGGGATGTGCAAGCTGAGTCCGAGGTTGCAGAATTGTCGGCGCAGCTAAATGACGCTGAATTGGAACATTACCGTCTCTGTGTGGAAAATTATCCAACCGACCTGCGTGCCAAGTACGAATATGGTGTTCGTTTGTTACGTGATAAAAAATATGACGAGGCGATACCTTTGTTCCAGGAGGCCCAGCGGGACCCACGACATAAGATTTCAGCAATGGATAAAATAGGCTTGTGTTTCTTTATGAAGGGCTGGTTTACAGATGCAATCGAGGTTTTTACGCGGGCAATAGACTCCTATGCGATAAAGGATGATAGTATCGCCAAGGAGTTGCGGTATAATCTTGCCCGCTCTTACCAGGAGCAGGGCGATACTGAAGAAGCGATGGAGCTTTATCGCAAAATTGCTCAGCTTGATTTTGCATACAAAGATGTTCGCCAGCAAATAGATAAATTGAGAAGCAAGCGAACTAATCAATAATCATTAATCAATAATCATTTAGACGGGAGATTACAGTGGCACATTCGTTATCAGCGAAAAAAAGGGTGAGACAAAACGCTAAAAGAAGAGTGATTAATCGCTCGCGTAAAAGCCAGATAAAGACGCAAATTAAGCATTTTGAGTCGGCTCTGGCCAGTGGTGATGTAGAGGCGGCGAGTGAACAATACCAGCTTGTTGTTAAGAAATTAGACAAGACTGCTGCCGCCAGCACAATGCACAAAAGAACTGCTGCACGAAAGAAATCTCGCCTCGCCAAGCAACTTAACAATCTTAAGGTGAAAAGTGGATAGCACAGCGGTTTCCGGTATAATATGTGGTGAAGGCGGAACCTCAGTGAGTTCACAAGAGGTGTTATGACTCGGCAGAGTCTTTGGTTTAATTTCAGATAAACATATCGCCCAGTCGATATTAGAATTGATTGGGCGATTTTTTGTTTTTTTGCAGGTTGGTCGAATGGCGGAAATTTTCAAAAAAAGAATAATTAAACTTTTGAAGCACCCTGATTATACGCCGTTGAAACTGGCGCCTCTGGCCAAGGCGCTCGGCGTAAGTTCAGAAGATTATCCACAGTTTAAAGCAGCTTTTGAAGAGCTGCGCCGGGCGGGGCATGTGGTGATAGGTGCCAGGAATTTGGTCAGCCTGCCGCCGTTGGCCGGCAGAATCATAGGGACATTCAGGGCAAATCCAAAAGGGTTCGGATTTATAACGCCACTTGAGCCCAATTCGCACGGTGATTTGTTCATACCACCGAGCGCAACGGCTGAGGCGATGACCGGTGATATCGTTGCTGCCAAGGTTGTCAGAAAAGGTAAGCGGGCCGGACAGATGCGGTACAGCGGCAGGGTGGTGGAGATTCTCGAACGAGCGCAAAATAAATTCGTTGGAACCCTGATGAAACAAGCCAAGGGATGGGTGCTTGAGCCGGATGGAAGAGGATTTATCGAGCCAATCAGTGTTGATGATGTTACGGCGAAAAATGTTAGGGCAAAAGACAAGGTGGTTGTCGAAATACTGACCTGGCCGAGCGAGAAATATCTGGCACGCGGCGTGATTATCGAGGTGCTCGGCAGGGCAGGGCGGTATGAAAGTGAGATAAAATCAATAATTCGCCAATATCATTTGCTTGAGGAATTCGATGATGAATGTATCGGACAGGCCCGTAAGGTTGCTGCCGATTTCGACAGCGAACAAAGCAACGCCAGAGACGACATTACAGAAAAGGTGATTATTACGATTGACCCGCCGGACGCAAAAGATTTTGACGATGCGATAAGCCTGGAAAAGAATTCTGAAGGTAACTGGGTGCTGGGCGTTCACATCACCGATGTTGGTAATTTTGTGCCTGCCGATTCGCCGTTGGATTCCGAGGCGAAGATTCGCGGAAACAGTGTTTATCTGCCCGGCAAGACACTGCCGATGCTGCCGGAGATTTTAAGTAACGGCATATGCAGTCTGCAGGCCGGGCAAAAGCGGTTCGTCAAAAGCGTGTATATAACCTATGACGGAGGGGGGAATATTTTGTCTCGGTGCTTTGCAAATTCTGTAATGTGTTCGATACAGCGTCTGACCTACCAGCAAGCTGATAAGGTTTTGAAAGGGCATACCAAAGGTGTTGAGCCACAGGTAATTGAGCTTTTGAAGAATATGGAGATACTGAGCCGGGCGATTGAGAAACGACGAGAGAAAGGCGGAATGATACATCTGGATTTGCCGGAGACAGAATTGATAATGGATAAATCGGGACGGGTTGTGGACGCACATCCGGCTGACGACAGCTATCCGCATACGATAATCGAGATGTTTATGGTCGAGGCCAATGAGGCGGTTGCATCGCTTCTTGATAGGTTAAATGTTCCTTTTATGCGGCGGATTCACCCGGAGCCGGATAATTTGAGTATGCAAAATCTATCGCAGCTTGTCAAGGCATTCGGGTTCAGCTTGCCTCGCAATCCTGACCGGACAGCGATACAGGATTTATTGGCTGCCGTCAAAGGCAGAGACGGCTCGTTCGCAGTGAACATAGCAGTATTGCGGAGTTTCGAAAAGGCCCAATATGCACCGCTGCATATAGGCCATTTCGCCTTAGCATCGACTCACTATTGTCATTTTACCAGCCCGATACGCCGATATGCGGATTTGCTTGTGCATCGTGTTTTAGAATGCTACCTAAAGCATACCCATAAGACCGGTAGCCAACTAACAGGAGGGGGTTTAGCTGAGATCGGAAAGCATATTAGCTTCACTGAGCAGCGGGCTGAGGATGCCGAAAAAGAACTGACGACAGTTTTACTATTGCAAATGTTAAGTAAGAGAATTGGTGATGAACTTGATTGCGTTGTTACCGGCCTGACGAGCTTTGGCGTATTCGTGCAGTCGCGAAAGTTTGGCATCGAAGGCCTTATCCGGATGGGCGATTTGGGGGCTGATGTTTGGAAGTACAACCAAAAAGCCCAATGTATTATTGGAATGCGTTCGGGCACAAGCGTTCATCTGGGCCAGGCTATGAAAGTGCGTATAGTTTCCGTCAATGTCCCCGCTCGTCAGTTAAATGTGTTTCCTGTGAAATCCCTGGTTAATATCGAGAGGAAAGCGAAGAAGGATAAAACCGGCAAAAGGCCCAAAAAGGAGCAAAGGCAGAAACGGTCAAAAGGAAAAAGGAGAAAGAATAAAAGGTTAAAAAACTGATTGTTGTAATTGACTTTTAGAATTATAAGGATAAAATTTTTGGATTTCTTAAGATTGCGGTGACTGTCCTTTCTAAATTCCTATTTCCTCCGGGCCCTGGAAATCTTCTTGTTGTATCTGGGGCGTTTGGGAGCTCGCTTTTACTCCGAAAAACAGATATGCCAGTGTAATCAGCAGGTATAATAGCCATATATACGGAAGATAGATACCGGCCAGACCGAGAATCGTATTGATTATTATGGATGGTGTTACGGATACTATTGCCAAACGAAGCAAAGCCGCATATGAAAGCGTTACTTTGCACCAGGAGGCAAACAGCAGGCCTATCACAGCATATATAAGTGCCTGGACAATCCTATACAAGTAAGAACCCAAAAGGGCAAAAGGATATATTATTATGACGAGAAACTTCTCGGCAGTATGAAGCCAACCCGTTATACGTTCGCTGTCCAAAACGAAATTTTTCACTTTAGACTCCGACATATCAATCGTTCGAGTCTCAGCTTTGCTTTGTCGCCACATTACCTTGGTCTTCGTTACTAAGCAGACAGCATTCGGTTCTTCCAGCGATTTGATTGTCCCGGTAGTATCAATGATAGCCAGGATATCGCCGTTCTCAGGGTCCCTGATATAATATGGCTGAGGTTCTTTTATCGATACTTCACCGTCGATAATTGTGATCTCCGGCACTTGTTCGACGACGGCAGGTGCGTCGTTATCGACGAAATTCGAAAAGGCTATGTGCACCTTAATCATCGCTGGAATCCAGCAAATGGCCAGAAGTAATAACAGATATGAAAAGTTTACTCCTTTCCAGTGCAAGCCTACATCTCTATACAACTCTTGCGAGAAAAACGAAAGAACTGGTATATGGATAATAGAGAACTTTTTCATAATCTTTCTGCGTGCCTCCATTCTTCTTATTATTTCCTTTAGAGTTTCCTAAAGAACCTCAGCCTATTCTATAGAAGGTTTTCTATAATTGTCAATACAAAGTATATTTTATTGTAGGTGTATTTTCGGCAGGTTATTGATTTGTTGACATTTT
Organism: uncultured Pirellulales bacterium; assembly: GCA_964471015.1. Classification (GTDB taxonomy): domain Bacteria; phylum Planctomycetota; class Phycisphaerae; order Sedimentisphaerales; family Anaerobacaceae; genus CAYYFT01. Next base: position 5,047 of record CAYYFT010000055.1, read on the forward strand.
GCTCACAGTTTATGATACTAAGCTTAGGAAGATTACTATTTATTTTATGCTTTTGGAGTGAGAAATGCGAGCATCGCAGATGCAAAAAGGTCAGACCGTTAAAATCGACGGCAAACTGTATGCGATTGTTGATTATCAGCACGTCAAATTAGGCAAAGGCGGAGCGGTCTATCAGACAAAACTTAAAAGCCTGACCGACGGTTCAATCCAAAACGTTCGCCTACGCTCGGAAGAGAATGTTGAGGAGGCGTATCTGGATAAGCGTAAATATGAATACCTTTATTCAGCCGGCAGTGAACATGTTCTAATGGACGCGACAACCTACGACCAAATTACCCTCGATGACGATGCGTTCGGCGATGGAGCGAAGTATCTTAAACCAAATACTCAATTGCAGGTTAGTATGTACGAAGGCAAGCCGATTATAGTTGAGTTGTCTAATGCGGTGGATTTGGAAGTTACTGAGACAGCTCCAGAGATTAAAGGCGCCACAGCGACCAATCAAAACAAGCCCGCAACACTCGAAACCGGCCTGGTCGTTCAGGTGCCGCCTTTTATCAAAGTCGGCGACATTATCCGTGTCGATACTCGCACCGGCGAGTATGTAACAAGAGTAAAAGATTAACTCTATGGCAATAGAGAAAGTAGGCAAAATCCTTCTAAAGGTCTTCGGGTCTCGAAACGAGCGGTTGATAAAGGCCTATTCTGTAATCGCTGAGCAGGCGGGTGAGTTTGAAGAGCAAATACAAAAGCTCGATGATGAACAGCTGCAAGCAAAAACGGCTGAGTTCAAGGCCGAATTAAAAGCCGGCGCCAAAGCGGAGGATATTTTGCCTGAGGTCTTTGCGGTTGTTCGTGAGGCGGCAAGGCGAAATGTCGGGATGCGGCATTTTGACGTGCAGCTTATCGGGGGCAATGTCCTCTATGAGGGCAAGATTGCGGAGATGGTGACCGGCGAGGGTAAAACGCTGGTGGCAACACTGGCAGCATACCTTGTTCATCTGACCGGCAGAAAGGTTCATATAGTTACCGTCAATGATTACCTGGCCAAGCGTGACTCAGAGTGGATGGGGCCAATTTATAAGGCTTTGGGACTGACCGTGGGAGCGATTCAGGCGGATATGGATACAGCCGGTGGCGAACGGAAAGGTCAATATGCCTGCGATATAACATACGGGACAAACAACGAGTTCGGGTTCGATTATCTTCGAGATAATATGAAACTGTCACTTGAGCAGATGGTCCAGGGGCCGTTGGAATATGCCATAATCGATGAGGTTGATTCGATTCTAATCGATGAAGCCAGGACGCCTTTGATTATATCCGGGCCTGCCTTTGATGATGTCACCAGATACAAAAAAGCAGATGAGGTGGCAAGAAAACTGATTTCCCTGCAAAGTAACTACGACCGCATCAAAAAACAAATCGATTCTTCTGAGCGAGCACGGGCCAGCGGTGGGGGGGAACTGTCGGAGGCAAAGAAGGACAAAGATAGCAAACGAATCGAAAATGCGCAGAAGGCGATTGAGAGGGCTGAGAGGGAGTTTGAAGATGCACAAGCCAAGTTAACGGGAGCTACACAATACTACGAGGTTGAACACGATAGAAAAGCGGTTCATCTGACCCATGAAGGGGTAGGAGCGGCTCAGGAAATAGCGGGTGTAGGCTCATTTTTCACCGGCTCAAATATGGATTGGCCTCATCTTCTGGAACAGAGCCTGCGGGCACACGTGACCTTCGAAAAGGAAAAAGATTACGTCGTTATGGATGGTAAGGTCATTATCGTTGATGAATTTACCGGCCGATTAATGCATGGTCGGCAGTGGTCCGACGGGCTGCATCAGGCAGTGGAGGCAAAAGAAAATGTCCCTGTAAAAGAAGAAAGTCAAACACTGGCGACCATCACACTGCAGAATTTTTTCAAACTCTATGACCAAATAGCGGGGATGACCGGTACAGCTGCTACCGAAGCCGAAGAATTTATGAATATCTACAGCCTTGATGTCGTTGTGATACCAACCAACGAACCCTGCATCAGGGAAGACCGGGATGATGTAATCTATAAAACAATGCGCGAGAAGTTTGATGCGATAGCGGAAGAGATAAATAACGTTAGCGCATCCGGCCGGCCGGTACTTGTGGGTACGGTAAGCATTGAAAAGAATGAGGCACTATCCAGGGCCCTTAAGGAGCGATACGGAAAAGAATATGAGCACGAGGTTTTAAACGCCAAGCATCACGAACGTGAAGCAGCGATTGTTGCCAAAGCCGGCCAGCAGCACAGCGGCCGGGACGGTCGGATGCGAGGTAATGTAACAATTGCAACAAATATGGCAGGGCGAGGGACGGATATTGTTTTAGGGCCCGGCGTAGCTGAACTTGGTGGTTTGCATGTCCTTGGGACCGAACGCCATGAGGCCAGAAGAATCGATAACCAGTTGCGAGGGCGGTGTGGCAGGCAGGGAGACGCAGGCTCAAGCCAGTTTTTTCTTAGCTTCGACGATGACCTGATGCGAACTTTTGCCCCGGAATGGACGGTCAAGGCACTTTCCTGGATTGGGTGGGAGGAGGGACAACCAATCGTGCACGGGCGGATAAGCAAAGGGGTTGAAAGAGCGCAGAGGAAGGTTGAAGAGCGGAATTTCGAGATACGCAAGAGTCTGCTCGAATACGATGAGGTAATGGACTATCAGAGAAAAATCTTCTATTCCCGCAGACGCAAAATCTTATCAGGCAAAGGTCTCAAAAATATTATCGGAGAAATGATAGAGCGCACTATCGCAAATAATTGCGATACCATCCTTGATGCCGGTTATCCTCTCAAATGTATTGTCGAATGGGCCAGAACTAACTTTGGTGTTGATTTGAAACCGTCTGATATTGTCGGCGCTAAAGTAGAGGAGATCGAAAGGTTAATTAAGGACCAGGCGAAAGACCATACCGCTAACGAAATATCGCTTTCTCTGGGCGAATATTTGGAAGACTACTCGGACCGGCAAAGCTGGGATATCGCTGGTCTGTGCAAGTGGGCAATGAGTGCATTCAAAGTTAGTTTAAGCCCTGCCAAAGTCAAACATCAGGAGCCGGAGGAGATTGAAGAACAACTGGTTTGCGCTGCTGCTGAGCAGATTGACAAGAAAGATTGTTCGCAATTAGTCGAATTTTTGAAAGAAGATTTTGCTGTCCGTAAATTGGCCGAGTGGGCACGAGCTAAATTCGACATAAAATTGGACATCGCAGAATTAGCAAGCCTAAACGTCTCCCAAATCCGTCAGCAACTCGGTGAAAAGGCCGCAGACAAATACAGACAAAGGGAGATTGAGTATCCTGTTGAATTTGCGATGAGTATGGTTTATGGGCCCGAAGGGGCCAACGTATATGCGTTCGAGGCACTGGCTGACTGGGTGAACAAAAAATACAACGCCGCTTTTTCAATCGAGCGGATACAGAATACCAAGCCCAAGGTCTTGCATAAGCAACTGCTCGAATTAAGTGAAAGCTTTAATAACGGTCAATTGGACCGGGAGCTTGATGACAAAATCGCTCGGTTAAACATTGCTGAATTGGTGAACTGGGCCAACGAGAGATTCGAAGCGTCTTTGAGTGAAGACGACCTCGCTGGCGAAGCGGGACGCAAAGACAGACTGTCTGAAGTGGCGAGAGAGTTTTTGCGCGCCGAGCTTAGCGACCTTGAAAAATATGTCCTGCTCCAAATTTACGACAGCACTTGGAAAGACCATTTGTATTCGATGGACCACTTGAAAAGCAATATTCATTTTCGCGCCTTTGCTGAAAAAGACCCCAAAACTGAATACAAACGCGAAGGTTTCCGAATGTTTAACGAGATGCTCGAGACTATTGAAGACCGGGTTACGGATATTATATTCAAGGTTCGTCTGGAAGCCGGTGCCAGAGCCAGAAGTGTCTGGCATGTGAGTCAGACCGCCCACGACGAGGTTGGCCAGTTTGCAATGGCCGAGCGACAACGGGCCGCTGCGCAGGCACCGCAAGGTGAGCAGAGAGTAAAGCAAATTCGGCTGGAACACCCCAAGGTTGGCCGGAATGACCCCTGCCCCTGTGGCAGCGGCAAAAAATACAAAAAATGCTGCGGAAAAAACGCGTAAAAAGAGCATAAGTGCACAAGAACATAAGAGCACAAGTTCAAAGATAAAAAATTCAGGATTGAATTTGGGAAAATACCGTTTATAAAGGAAAAATTAAATATTAGACCTCATTATCGAATAATATGGCGACAATAAGCGAATTACCACAGTTTTTCGATGGAATGTCACCTGAACAAAGAAGGATATTTGACAGAATCTTTCATGTTTCTGTTTCTGTCGGCGAAGTAGTGATTCCTGATACATGTGAGGGTTTAGCCTGGCAATATTTCGGTAACAAAAATGAGTATGACTGGAATACTGAAAAGCCCAGCAGTGTTACTAAAAGATTAGGGAAACAAAAGATAACAAGAATCCGAAACAAGGTAACAGGAGAAGAAGCATTATTTAATGAATTAAGATCCAGCAGGCCCGGGATGAGACAGGAAGATGTCGGGGGGTTAAAAAAGAAGGTTCTGGCCCATATAGAAGAAGCAAGAGGGTCTTGCTATATGTGTCATCCAGAAGAACTTACAGCTGATGATGTTTTTGGTAGAATTAGAGGGAAACATTGTGTTACCGGGGCTAATATAGCGAAATATGATGCATGGAGCGGTATGCTATATTTCAGGAGTCATAGTCCATTAGACTTTGGACAAGAGGAGCTATCTGATTATATAGATACTGCCTTTAAATGGTTTAGAAAAGTACATGAAGTAACCGAAGGGCAGTTTGAATATCCTTTTTTGATGTGGAATTGTTTAGAGAGAGCTGGTGCCTCGAGAGTTCATGGACATATGCAAATGTTATTAGCTAAAGAGACGGCTTATGCTAAAGTAGAAAATCTAAGACAAGCCAGTCAAAGGTATAAAGAGGAAAATGATTCTGCTGATTATTTTGATGATTTATTCAGTGTTCATAAAGCCCTGGGTTTAGGCATCGAAAGAGGCAGCAAGGTCATAGCTTACCTTACTCCAACAAAAGATAAAGAGATAATGATAATTGGTAAAAATGTTGATGACGTAAAGAAACCTGCTTATGAAACGTTAAGATGTTTTGTTGATAGATTGGGTGTTTTAGCTTTTAATTTTGTAATACAGACGCCTCCACTTAGTTCTCATACAGGATGGGAGGGCTTTCCTTACGTTGTTAGGGTAATTGATAGAGGTGCTCCTTTGAAATTAGGAACAGATATCGCATCTATGGAGTTATATGGTTGTAATGTAATCGGTGCAGACCCATTTAAAGTCATCGATGAAGTTAGAAATTCTGTGGAAAGATAAGCCCAGTTTTTCTAATGTCGCCTGATGGCAAATTGCAACTAAAATATCGCCTTAAGCAGCGTTCAAATCCGCTCGCGAGAGCTGGAAGATTTTCGATACAGAGCGGGGGTTTATTATAGCTTATGCACTTAAGTATGACTGCCAATAAAGAAAACATCGAGCAACATTTCGCCACCCGATGTTTTCCGGAGGGGAGAAAAATTCCTTTTCCTTACTTTACTTTTT
>CAYYFT010000056.1:0-10603 GCA_964471015.1 uncultured Pirellulales bacterium
TAGAATTATTCAGGCTTTACGAATTTCCAAAGGAAGCTGAGAAGCTCTTGAGCGATTATAACGAGGCGAAGCGCGAGTTGGACCGGATTGAGGCCGGCGCGAGGTCGAGGTTAGCTCAGGCCCAGGCAAGACTTGACAGCAAAAAAGCAACGTATTCATTGGAGAAGGAGCGTTTGGAAAAGTGGCGCAAGCAGCTTGAGGCTTGTACGATAAGAGCACCTGTGCCGGGACAGGTAGTATACTCATCGAGCATGATGGACAGCTGGATGAGACGAAACAACCCAATTGAGACCGGAGCGGAAATCCGCGAACGGCAAAAGATTATATCCATACCTGACACTTCTGAGATGAAAGTGGAAATCAAGATTCACGAGACATGGGTTGATAAGGTGCAGCCAGAGCAACCGGCAAGGATAACCATTGCGGCATTTCCGGATATGACCTTTACCGGCAAGGTATTGAAAAAAGCACCGTTAGCGGACCCTGAAGAGTGGCTTAATCCCGACCTGAAGGTTTACTCAACTGATGTGAGTATCGATGGGACACACGATTTTATCAAGACTGGCATGACTGCGAAGGTTGAAATTGTTATTGAAGAGCTGAAAGGTGTGATTAGCGTCCCCATTCAGACGGTCGTCAACCGGCAGGGCAAAAAAGTCTGTTATGTTGCGGAAGGTAAAGAACCAAAGCTGTGCGAGGTCGAGACAGGGTTGTTTAATGACAATTTTGTTGAGATTAAAAGCGGTTTGGTCGAAGGAGAGAAAGTGCTGCTCAACCCACCTCGCATCGGCGAGTTAGAAACAACCGGCGAAGAAGAACAGGAAGCCGAAGAACCCGCATAAAATCATCAAGGTTTGAGTCTGATGGCTGTAGTTAACATCAAGAAGTTGTGTAAAACATACAAGGTAGGTTCGGTTCAATTGTCTGCGTTGTGCGACGTTGACTTAGAGATTGAACAGGGTCAATATATAGCCATTATGGGTCCCAGCGGTTCGGGAAAATCAACCTTGCTTAATTTGCTTGGTTGCCTCGACAGACCCACCAGCGGCAAATACTGGCTGGGTGAAAAGGATGTTTCCAAACTTGATGACGATGAGCTGTCCCGGATTCGTGGTAAATATATCGGCTTTATATTTCAATCTTACAATCTGATTGGCCAGCTCAATGTTATAGAGAACATAGAGCTTCCGATGTTTTATCAGGGTTTCCCCGAAGCGAAAAGCGCCGAGCACGCCAGGGAATTGGCCACACTGGTCGGCCTTGCTGACAGGTTTAACCATCGACCTTCGGAGTTAAGCGGTGGCCAGCAGCAGCGTGTAGCGATTGCACGGGCGCTGGCGAACGACCCGCTGATTATTTTGGCGGACGAGCCAACAGGTAACCTTGATTCTGAGAGTGGAACTGAGATTCTGAACATTCTCGACCGTTTGCATCAACAAGGCAAAACCCTGATTGCAGTTACCCACGATGACGGCATCGCTGCATGTGCAGAACGAACTATACGTCTTTTCGATGGGCGCATAAAACAGCAGCAGTAAAGAAGCGGTAGCAAATCATGCTTTTATTTCGTCTAAAACGCACGGTTAAGTTAGGCATCAAGAGCCTTTGGATGCATCGGCTGCGTTCTACTCTGACGATGCTGGGCATCATTTTTGGCGTCTGCTCGGTCATCGCAATGCTCGCCATTGGAGAAGGTGCAAGCCAAGAAGCACAGGAAGCTATAGCGCGGCTTGGCAGCACGAATTTGATTATTGAAACGGCTAAGCCGCCGGAGAAGCAAACCGACACCGGCAAGGTGGAGACTGTGCACAAATACGGCTTGACATATACAGACGCCGAATCAATCCACAACACGATACCGGATATTCAGGTAGTTGTCCCCATTCGCGAGATAGCCCAGCAGGAAGCACGATACCTTAATCACCCTAAAATGGCTGTAAGAATTATGGGTACGATTCCATGGTACACGGAGATTTCACCGGCTCATCTGATTCGTGGACGGTTTTTGAGCAGCATTGATTTGCATCATCAGCAGAGTGTGTGCGTTGTCGATGAGGAGGTTGCGAGAAAGCTGTTTGCTTTCGACGACCCAATGGATAAAGATGTTAGAATTCAGGGCAATTATTATCGAGTTGTTGGTGTGGTGGGGGTGCCGGCTTCGCTGCATGAGCAGAACAGTTTCAGCAATAATACAGCCGCACCGACAAATCTCAGAGGAGGCGTTGTGGGGAATATTTATATTCCTTTGACAACCGCCAAGTGTCGATTCTCTGAGTTGGCGGCAAGTTTCAGCAGCGGAAGCCAAAGCATCGAAAGAGTAGAACTACAAAAAATCGTTGTCAAGGTTGACTCAACTGAGCAGGTATTGCCGATGCGTGATATTCTGGATGCGTTGCTGGCTAAGCTTCACGATAAAAGTGATTATCGTATAGTTGTTCCGCTGGAACTACTGCGGCAGGCGGCACGAACAAGGCGAATATTCAGCATTGTTCTCGGTTCAATCGCTGCGATTTCACTTTTGGTTGGCGGCATAGGAATTATGAATATTATGCTGGCCACCGTTAGCGAGCGCACACGCGAGATTGGAATTCGCCGTGCCCTCGGCGCCAGGAAACGTGATATCATCGTTCAATTCCTTTCGGAAACACTGTTGTTAACGCTTACAGGGGGCATTCTGGGGATTATATTGGGTTTTCTTATACCATTTTTGGTAACTTACTTTGGTCGTATGCCCACGGTGATTACGGCCAGTTCGTTAGTGTTGGCATTTGGTATTAGCGCGTTAGTAGGAATAGCTTTCGGCCTGTATCCAGCCTATCGCGCTGCCAATATGGACCCAATTGAATCGCTGAGGCACGAATAGCCTCTGCCACGGGTAAACCCCGGCTGTGGCACGGGCTTCCAGCCCCGCCGTTAGGCGTCCTGTGGAGTGAAGACACGGCCAGGATGGCCGTGCCACAATCCTGGGTTAAATAACAGTGGAATTTTCTACCCAATGCCATATAATCGTCACCCGTGGCACGGGCTTCCAGCCCCGCCGTTAGGCGTCCTGTGGAGTGAACCCCGTTAGAGATTGACGTCTTATTTCTAACGGGGCCACAATCCTGTCCGCCCCTTGGAAGGGCGGGACGAGGTACGAGAAATGACAACGATTAACGAGAATTTTTTGAAATGCCATAGGCAGTATTTGTTTCCGGAAATCAGCAGACGCATTTGCACACATCGGGCCAAAAATCCTGACGCAAAAATAATCAGCTTGGGCATCGGTGATGCTATCCGGCCTTTGGCCCCAGCCATTGTCGAAGCGATGAAAAAGGCCGTTGTCGATATGAGCAGCGAAGCCACCTTCCACGGCTATGGCCCGGAGCAGGGCTATGATTTTCTAATTGACGCAATAATTGAAAACGATTTCAACTCCCGCGGTGTTGATTTAGACAGCAGTGAAATTTTCGTCAGCGACGGTTCCAAGTGCGACACGGGCAACATCCAGGAAATATTTGGTATAGATAACGTCATTGCCGTAACCGACCCGGTATACCCGGTATATGTGGATACTAATGTAATGGCCGGCAGGACCGGCGAGGCTGACAAAAACGGCCAGTATAACAAAATCGTTTATATGCCCTGTACCGCTGAGAATAATTTTATTCCTGAGCTACCAGAGGGTTCTGTTGATATCATTTACCTGTGTTTCCCGAACAATCCTACAGGCGCGGTGGTTACTAAAGAAATCTTAAGCAGATGGGTTAATTTCGCCCGCAACAACAAGGCTGTTATCCTTTTCGATGCTGCTTACGAGGCCTTTATTGCCGACTCTGAGATTCCTCATTCAATTTACGAGGTTGACGGTGCGAAAGAAGTGGCGATTGAATTTCGCAGTTTCTCCAAAACAGCCGGTTTTACCGGCGTCAGATGTGCCTTTACCGTCGTGCCAAAGCAGTTGCAGGCCTACACAAAAGGCGGCAGGGCGGTCGAGGTCAATTCCTTATGGCACAGGCGGCACTGTACCAAATTTAACGGTGCCTCCTACGTCTCACAGGTCGGTGCTGCCGCTGTTTATACAACCGAGGGCAGAAAGCAGTGCCGACAAATTATCGATATTTATATGACCAACGCAGCTCTCATTCGTGAATCGCTCACCAAGCTCGGCTACGAGGTCTATGGCGGGGTTAATGCACCATATATCTGGATGAAGACACCAGGCGGACTAAGCTCCTGGGACTTCTTCGACCACCTCCTGCAAAAGGCAAATGTGGTCGGCACACCCGGCTCCGGCTTTGGCCCTTCCGGTGAAGGTTACTTCCGACTTACAGCTTTTGCCAGGCCGGATGATGTCAAGGAAGCTATGCAGCGTTTTGCCACCGTTTAACATACAAACTAACTAATTGCGAGCGTCGAGTATCGGGCGATGACAATAGCATATATTGGACTGGGCAGCAACTTAGGGGACAGAGAAGACTTTATTCATAAAGCCCTTAAAATGCTGGCCGAAACCAAAGACGTCGAAGTCGCTCATACCAGTGACCTAATCGAAACTGCTCCGCTTGCCGGTGCCAATCAGCCCAGGTACTTGAATGCAGTAGCCAAAATAAAAACCGCTCTAACCGCAGAAGATTTGCACAAAATACTGGTTAGCGTTGAGACCTCACTTGGCAGGGTCAGGGAGGAGAAATGGTCATCGAGGACCATTGATTTGGACCTTCTGCTTTTTGACGGGGAAATCATAAATAGCCCTGACTTAACTGTCCCGCATCCGCAGATGCACTTGCGCTCGTTTGTACTCAAAGGCCTGTGCCAACTCAGTGCTGAATTACCACATCCTGCTATAAAAGAACCGATGAAGGAGCTGGCAGAGCGGCTCAACAACACAGATTTTGTGCTTAATCCTGAATTGCCGCAGCTTGTCAATGTGGCGGGTATTATCGGCGTGGGAAAAACTACGTTAACAAAAAAATTATCAGATTTACTTGGCGGTAAATGCGTGCTCGAACCCTATGATACAAACCCATTTATGCCGGATGTTTATGCAGGTAGAAAAGAGCTGGCGCTGGATTCGCAATTATTCTTTCTGACCGGCAGAATTGAGCAACTAAACCATAACACATTAGCCCGGGGACAGATTGCCGTCAGTGACTACATCTTTGACAAAGAGCTTATCTATGCAAGGCGGCTGCTCAATACGCAACAATTGGCTTTGTATGAGAAAATTTATCCGCTGTTCAGTGCAGAAGTCACTCCACCGGTCTTGGTAATATATTTGACTGATTCTGTGCAAAATTGCTTGGAGCGTATCCACAGACGCAACCGCCCCTATGAGCAGCAGATTAAGCTGCAATTTCTGGAGGTTCTCAATTCCGATTATGAGCAGCTTTTCAGCAGATGGAAAACCTGCCCTGTTATTCGTCTATCAGCATCTAAATTCGACTATATGAAAGAGGGCAACATTGACCATTTAACAAATCAAATAAGAAGTTATACTGCAGTATAATGGAAGTCGCAAAAACAATAGAGTCGGTTAGAAGACTGGTAAAAGCTGCCCGCAGTAAAGGCAAAAAAATAGGCTTTGTGCCCACAATGGGGGCATTGCATATCGGCCATATTTCGCTAATCGAAGCAGCGGTGAAAAAATGTGACTTTGTAGTAGTCAGCATCTTTGTCAATCCTACACAGTTCGGCCCAAGCGAAGATTTTGAAAAATATCCACGACCTTTCGAGGCCGACCTGGAAATTTGTAGAAAGGCAGACGTCGATGTTGTGTTTACTCCAACAGCAGAGCAGATGTACCCGAAGGAAAATCTTACCTGGGTAAATGTCGAAAAATTGACCGAACAGCTTTGTGGCCAATCCCGGCCGGGACACTTTCGTGGGGTAACCACTGTTTGTGCCAAGTTATTCAATATCGTTATGCCGGATGTTGCATTTTTTGGCCAAAAGGATGCCCAGCAGGCAATCGTTATTAAGCGAATGGTTGCTGATTTGAATATACCACTGGAAGTTATTGTCTGTCCTACAGTTCGCCAGAGTGATGGACTGGCGGTCAGCAGCAGAAATCAATACCTGACCGAACAAGAGAAAAAAGATGCAACCTATGTTTATAAATCGCTTGAAGAATGTCGAAAATTGATTGACTCAGGCACCACAGATAGCGAAATAATCGTTGCCAAAATGCGCAAGATACTAAACCAGGCTCCATCAATAAAGATAGAATACGTAAGTATCGTTGATGCCGAAATGATGCAACCAGTTGGCGACATCACCGGCAGGGTTCTTGTCGCAGTTGCTGTTAGAATCGGCTCGTCTCGGTTAATTGACAACATTTTGGTGGACGTGGGCAAGCAATGATATATAATGTCAGTTAAGCAATAGTTGTTAATAAATATCAAAAATCACAAACTATGTTTGTAAAGATACTAAAAAGCAAGTTGCATCGTGCAACCGTTACCGAGACGAAGTTGCATTATCCGGGCAGTATCGCAATAGACTCGGCGCTGATGGAAGCAGCCAACATTCTGCCTTATGAGTCTGTTTTGGTAGCCGATTTAGACAATGGCAGCAGGTTGGAAACCTATGCTGTTCCTGCGGAAGCCAATTCCGGCCAGGTTGTGATACTCGGTGCAGCAGCTCGGCTGGTCAAGCCAAAAGATATAATCATCATTTTCAGCTTCGGTTTCTATACGCCCGAAGAGGCCGGGAAAGTTAAACCAAAGGTAATCATCCTTGACGAAAATAATAAAATCAAACGCACTGGATAAGAGCTTCCGACCTATGACTTCTACGAGATACGAAACAGATGCATCCTGAACTTTTTGAGATACCTTTCATCCATTTGACCGTGAAGAGTTACGGCCTGATGATGGTTATCGCATTTCTCGCAGCCGTTTTCGTGATAAGACGTCTTAGTCGCAATATCACACCCAATCCACAGCTCATTACTAATGCAGCCCTTTATTCACTTATCGCAGGAGTGGTGGGCGCACGTCTTTTTTATGTAATCCATCATTTTAACCAGTTTCAGGGACGCCCGCTCTCTGTTTTTGCTATTTGGCAGGGCGGCCTCGAACTTCTGGGCGGTGTACTTTTAGCCATCACGGTTATCATTTTTTATTTGCGGTACCATAAGCTTCCCGTTCGGCGTTACCTTGATATCCTGGCTATTGGCCTGATGTTGGCACTTATGTTTGGCAGAATCGGTTGTTTCCTAAACGGCTGCTGCTTCGGCAAGCCGACAAACCTGCCCTGGGCCGTCCGGTTCCCGTATGGCTCATACGCCTATTACAGCCAGATATATCCGAACCTGGAAAGAAACCGCCCCCAGCCGCAGTTAGAATTGCCTGAGGAATTTTTCAGCTACTATTATAAAGATGACAAAAGGTCCTATGGCCTAAAACCTTATGAAGATTTAACCCGAGAGCAAAAATACATGGTTGATAAAGGCCTATATCGCTGTTTGTCCGTCCACCCCACCCAGTTGTACTCATCAGTTAATGGTGCTGTTTTGTGCCTTATGCTCTACCTTTTTTGGCGAAGAGCCCAAAAAACCGGCAATAGGCTGCTTAGCAAACCCGGCCAAATCTTTAGCTTAATGTTTATACTCTATGGCATTACACGATTCTTTATAGAGTTCCTGCGGGATGACAACCCCTTTGAGTATGCCTGGTGGGCGGTTTACAGAGGCGGAACAGTCTCTCAAAACCTGGGGATTTACATGGCAATTTTCGGCCTGCTTCTGATGCTAATATTTCAAAGAATGAAAACACAACGGTCGAAATAACGTATAGACATAAAAGCGTAAAAATAGAAAATACGATATACGCAATACACATAACGCACTACGGGTAAAATATGGGCCTTTACGATAGAGATTACACTCAGGCGAACTTCCGGTCTCAATTCCACAATGCTCCACAGATGCGAATGGTCTTTCCTCGGATTACGCCGATGGTCAAGCGACTGTTGATTATTAATGTGGCGGTGTATTTTCTGCAGATTTTGGGGGCGGAGAAGACGCTGGTGGAGTGGTTTTCGCTTTATCCGGTTTCTTTATCGGCAGCGCTGCAGTTGTGGCGACTTATAACATACCAGTTTTTACATGGCAGTATGCTCCACATACTTTTCAATATGCTTGGCTTGTTTTTCTTAGGCCCAACGCTTGAACGGCACTGGGGCAGCAAAAGATTCTTAATTTTTTACCTTTCTTGTGGTGCGGCAGGGGGGCTGTTCTATCTTCTGCTCGTTGTCATTGGTTTCCTGCCGGCTTTGCCTATGGTAGGAGCATCAGGTGCAATACTCGGTATGTTGGCTGCCTGTGCAATCCTTTTTCCACACTTTGTTGTCTTTATTTTTCTTTTTCCTGTGCCGATAAGAGTAGCGGCAATTGCTTTCACAGCCGTTTACCTTATTACTTTAATAACAAGGGGTGCAAATGCAGGTGGCGATGCGGCACATCTGGCGGGGATGGCGGCAGGCGCAATTTATGTGTTCTCACAAGGCTGGCGAGGAAGATTCAGATTAAAAATTCAATCCAGCCGCCGGCAGGAGAAAATAGCTGCAGAACGCAATCTACAGGTGGAACTCGACCGTATCCTGCAAAAGGTCCACACCTCCGGCATCCATAATCTGACGCCAAAAGAGAAAAAGCTCCTTCGGCGAGCTACTGAACTTGAACAGAGGCGGAGCAAACTATAAAAAAGGCCTTGCGGGAAACCCGCAAGGCCTCCTATTCCACCGATAACCGGTTACCAATTACCACCTGAATTCATCAGTTTTGCTGACCAATTCTTCAAGCCTTGTCTTTACGCTCTCGTTTTTGAACTTAGCGTCCTTCCATTTTTCCACCTTAGCTTCTCTTTGCTTGACTTCTTTTTTTAGCTCCTCGAGCTTTTCGAGCAGTTGTTCGTACTCTATTTGTTTTCGCTTCACAATCAAATCAAACCTGTTGCTGATTACCCCTTTCAACTCCTCGACCAACTTCTCTCTCTCGTCGTCGCTCGCATTCTTGATTTCTTCAAGCAGTTTGTCTCGCTGTTGTTTTAGTACCAAATCTTCCTTAAGCACTTCAGCTAATTGGAGGTTTTCTCTTGCCGCCTCTTCGATTTTCCCATACTTCTTTAAGCTGAGTCCAAGTTGTTTCCAATAAAGGCCTGTGTCTTTCTCACTCAGTTCAGCCAATTTTTCTGCTTCCTCTGCGTAATTTTCCTTTAACCAGTCGAGGTATCTGCCATGTCTCCAATGCATACCCATACCAGGCGGCATATCACCGGGGCCAAACGGCCCACTATGCTTTTTCATGTGCCGCTCTGAGCGCTCTTGCCGATGCTCTCTGGTTCTTCTACCAAACTGCTGCCGCATAGCTTCTCCAAGCTCAGCTTTGAACTTCTCAAGGTCTTTTTCTCGCAATTGTTTTAATTCTTCTGCTTTTTCAGGGTCGGTCTCCGCCAGTTGATTCATCATACGTTCGATTTTTTCTTTTGTTAGTTCGAACCGTCCCTGCTCCAATTTTGGTTCGGCCTCAAGCCAAATGTTTTCTTCCTCTTTTTCCTCAGCCCTGCAGGGCAGTGCAGTGGTGAACAGTATTGCTGCTGCCATTGCCAATACTAAAATTGTTCCATAGCTCGTTTTCATTTTTTTACCCTTTCCAAAAATCGCTATTAATTTCTATTAGTTCCATTTCCAGTTCTGTTACAGCTTCGTAGCCATTGCCGCCATTTTCTCCCAATTGCATAGCGAGCAGGTCGCTTTCAATTTGTTCGACTTCAGCGATTAAGGTCGCCGAATCCGCGCTATCGTCAGCTAAACGCTCGCTCTCCCAAACTGCTTTTGGTATCGTTGAGACAACGGCAAGTCTTTCAGGCTCACCCTTGTCTTTTTCAAACAATTTTACGCTTATAGCTGCAATGAGAATAAACGCCGCAGCAACAGCCATCGTCTTATAGGCTATTCTTCTAAAAGCATTTTCCTTTTTGTGCTGCAGACTTGCAGCAATTTCAGCCTTTATATTGGCTATAAGCTCGTCATCAGGCGCAGGCGCAGGCTGGTCGCGAAGAATTCGCTCACCTTTCTGGATATCCTCAACAGCTTGCTCAGCCTGTTCGCCTCCGATGAATTTCTCGAACAGCTCCTCCAGATTTTCCTCATTTCGAACATTCATATATTCTTTCCTGATAACCTGATTTCCTGCATTACTCCATCAGCTTTTGCAGTTTCTTTAGTCCTCGATGCAGCTTCGACAATGTGGTTCCTATTGGTTCAGACCGCATCACTGCTATTTCCTTAAAGCTGGCCTGCGAATAAAAACGCAACATAATCAATTCTCTCGTATCTGTATCGAGCCTGCTGAGTTGTGTCTGCAATTTGTCAATTCTCTCGCTGCCGGACTGTTTGGTCTCTGTTACTTCTGATTCATACTGCTTTCTTATGACCTCGAATAATTTTTTCTGCCGCTGCTTGTTCCTCAAATAATCGTGGAAGATATTAGATGCTATTTTGAACAGCCAGCTTTCAAAAGAGCCTCCCTTAAAAGAGCTGATCTTCCCCACCAGCTTGACAAGTAGCTCACTAAGCAAATCATCACTTGTTTCTCTATTGCCCGTTAATCGGTAAAAAT
>CAYYFT010000057.1:0-9510 GCA_964471015.1 uncultured Pirellulales bacterium
TACGGAGGCGCGGAAGTCCCGGCCTTTCAGAAGGTTGAATTTCTTGCCGACCTCCTGAAGCCCTTCCGGCGAGGGAGACTCAAAGCCGATGTAGACCCCTCTGCAGCCGGCACTGGCCGCCAACGTCAGTAGCTCTTCGTCATCAGCAAAATTAATGGTGGCCTGTGCTATCCACTTCTTTCGCAGGTTCGCCTTCGCCAGGGCGCGGAACAGGTCCTTGGCGCGGGCGATGTGTTCAGCGCTCGTGCCGATGAGGTTGTCGTCCACCACTAAAACACGTTTCTCACGAATCAACTGGAATTCCCGCACGACATCCGCAATGGGACGATGCCGGTACTTGGCCCCGTTGAACGCCGTCACGCTGCAGAAGCTGCAGTTCAATGGACAGCCTCGCGTGGTCTGAATGGCTCCGAATGCATATCCTGTGGAAAGCAAATCATGGCGGGCAGCCGATACATCTTTTATCTCGGCGAGCCCTCCGTCGTACCGGCGCTTCAGCCTGTGATGCAGGGCGTCATCCAGAACCTGCGCCCAGACACTCTCAGCTTCCCCGGTAACGACCGAATCAACACGCTCCATAACCTCGTCTACGCACATTGTTGCGTGAATGCCGCCCATGACCACGGGTACGCCCTGATTCCGGAAATGACTGGCCACTTCATAAGCGCGGTTCGCCTGCGAGGTAAAAGCGGTAATGCCCACCAGGTCAGGCCGAGGCATCGCCCGATAGTCCGGCACACCGAGGTTCTCGTCAACTATCGTGATTTCCCACTCCGGCCCGGTCAGGCCCGCCAAAACCATAAGGCTCAGTGGTTTCCACACCCGGTAGCGTTTCCATCGGCTCTCCTTGGCTTTGATGATGCCGACAAGCAGATTTGACGGATTTATCAGATATAATCGCATAGCGTCCATTCATTGACGGCTTTTGCATCACCGCACCCAGTCGTTATGGTTAACCCCGCAATTTTATTGCGGGGTTTTTCCATCACCACAAAATAATAAATCGAAAACTATGAATTGTAAACTAAAATCCCCCTTTGCCGTAGCTTAGTGCGAGAGAGTTGACGTTTTTCAGGTGTTCCAAACTATTCACT
Source organism: uncultured Pirellulales bacterium (assembly GCA_964471015.1). Lineage (GTDB taxonomy): Bacteria > Planctomycetota > Phycisphaerae > Sedimentisphaerales > Anaerobacaceae > CAYYFT01. Next base: position 1,095 of record CAYYFT010000057.1, read on the forward strand.
AACGACTAATAGCTACTTCATCGGGGTGAGGATAGCTTTATTTTTTACCTGTTCTTTGGGCAGCGGCCCGGCCGTAAAATATTCTTAACCCGATACTTACTGCGGATTAAATAAAAGATATGAAATTTCGAGTGCCTCGCCTGCCCACTTGGGGGTTGACCACGTTTAATGCCTTTTTCTCAACATCACCGTTTCAGCCGGAAAAATTTAATTTGCCCAAATAGTTTATGTGCGTATTAATCCTGTAAGCCCAACTACAAACAATGTAGACAGCACCCATCCGATTACAATATGCCCCCAAAGATAGAAAAGAAGAACCCCTCCCCAACGAATCGTAAACCACCTCGTTTCTAAAAGCACATTGCCTTTATTGGCATTGGGCAGCCAGTACTTACTCTGATGCAAGTCAACCACAGGCAGAAACGCGTCAATTGAATATGTAATAAACTGGAATGTCGGATACTCGTTATGAATCTTAGTATTTGTTTTCCCAGCATCCTCAGCATATACACCTGTCTTGCTCGGACTCATTAACTTACTTTTGCCATAGTACCCGAACCAGAAGACCACGCTCCCAAGCATCATCCAGAACAATATCGAACCCCAAAACTTTATTCCCATAGGTCCTTTCCAGAAAACATCCAAAGGCTTATACCCATATCCTATCATCGGCCCAATAAATTTGTACCACACCTTTTGCGTTATACTCAATTCTGCACCAAGTTCTACTAGGTCTTTGTTTTTTGCTATAAGCACTTCTTTTGCATCTTTCTCATGACCGTTTCTTTTCAGCACTTCTGCCAATTGCTCGTATGGTTGCGGGTTGAATTCTTTTCCTCCATTGAGCCTTAGCCATTCAATCCGGCTCTTAGCATCTTTAGGCGCCTCATCATCAAGATCATCATAAACTAATCCATTTAGAAAAAGATTACCTTCCTTTGGCCAACTTTCCTTTTGATCCCATAATGTGCCGATTTTTGCTGACCGTAAGTCAAGTATGACTTTTTCAGGAGATTCAACATCTGTGTAGACAAAACGTCTATTAATAATAGCATTATCTAAACTTATTTTACCCTCTGCCATAAATCCGTATTTAAGAAAAACAGAACCCTTAACATTTATTCTATCAGCATTAATGGCTCTCCCTGTAGGATTAATAAACTCACCTGCCTTAGTTTTTATCTTGGGATTTCTGCTGCAATCAAAGTCTCCACCAATTGTGGCACCTATAAACCGTACCTCACCCTTGGCCTTAAAACTATCTCGAAGAAACACAGCGCCCTTAACGTTTATACCATCCGCACCAAAAGCAATCTTATTAGGATTGACAAACTTACCTTTTATGCAATCAAGGTCTCCACCGATGTTTGCACTCGGAAATCGAACCTCACCTTCAGCCTTAAAACCATTTCGTAGAAAAACATTACCCTTAACGTTTATACCATCCGCAAAAAGAGCACGTCCTTCATGATCGACAGACTCACTAGGTTTGATAAACTCACCGTTATCGCATTTGAGGTTTCCTCCAATTGTCGCGAACCCCAATCGAACCCCTCCTTTTGCCTTAAAACCATCATTAAGAAATACAGAACCCTTAATGTCTAAACAATCGGCTTCGATACGCTCGGTGTGGGTACCGCCAAAATGCAATACCCGAATTTGGGCGTATTGTAAATAAATGGTATCATCAAAAATGCACTTAAAAAAAGCCAGAGGAAAGCCCATCTCTTCAAACTGAAGGTCAAGTTCTCCTTCAATGCGGGCTCCAATAATTTGGATGCCTTTACGGGTTACAAGCTTTGCAGGTTCGGGATTGGTACAGAGCCATTGTATTTTCTTTGCATGTAATATTCGATCATTCCCCCACCGGTCTGCATTTTCAGGATTGTTTTCTTCCTCGTTACTGCTTGTGTAATCTGCAATCTCTTCTTTTTCAACTGCTGTTAAGAATTTTATCTCTGCTTCACTAAGGTCGTCAAAATGCTTTTTGGCAAGTTTTACTAATTCTGATTTTTCTTCCATAGCATTAGCCTCTTGGATTTCTTTGTCAATATTAATTTTCTTGTTGATCTTCTCTTTGATTGGTAATTTATTAGTTATCTGGACTTCTGCATCTAGGTTTACTCCGAGCATTAAGAAAGTTGTAAATACAAAAACTATTCTTTTCATTTATTATCTGCTCCAAGAATAATTAAAGGTGTCCGGCCATATAATACCAAAAACTAGCCCCACGATGTTTTTTCTCCGCTGTTGTTATCCCAATTTTACCCTCGTAGCATAGTTTTTTCAACTCTCAAATTTCGACTTTCGATTTTCTCCGCCTTCGGCAGCTTGCCCTGTGGGACCCCCGCAACCTTTTCCCGCTTTTCTTTCCTGTCCGCTAAACGCTGTATGCTAAATGAGCCCCCCAAATCGCCCAACTCTCAACAGAAAACTACTACTTCTACTTGTCAAGCTGGTTCGATTTCAGCCAGTTTACGGCCTTTTCAAAGTCGGTGAAATGCCGGACCTGAAGCGACGCCAGACGTGATACATTTTCAAAGAATTTGAGTTCTTTACTGTAAGCCGAAGATGGATTGACCAGAACAGCCAGCTTATCTTCAGTTCCCAACCCAAACTCCTTAAGTAATTTCGGCAAATCATCTATTTGCAATAAGGAAAGGTTGTGTTCAGCTTGCGGATGCTCGAAAAGATACCTGTGCGCACCCTTGCTGCGTGCGAGCGAAAATACTTCCTCGTCCATCTTCTTGTTTTCATCCCAGGTAACAATCCCGGACATCTTAGCGTGTACGATGCCCTCTTCCTTCAGATAATCAATCGTCCAATCCATTGTCTATGTTTCCTTGATAAAGTGTTACAGGGTTACGCAGCCGGTAAATCTGTTATTTAAAAAACTCTCAACCTGAATTTAAAAATAAAAGAATCCGCACTTTACGATACGCCGTTAATAAAATGAAACAATTCACAATTATGCCGCTCCCGCCAAAAACTATAAAACCAGGTTCTAATGCATTTATAATTAGTCACAAAAACATCAAAGACGCCGGATTACAGGAAAACAATTCCCAAATTCCCGATGTCAGTATAGACTATCTCTGCCTTCGTACTCGAGTTAGGAAGCGAATCTAAAGCACAAAATGTTGATAAAAAAATCCCGATTTTGCATTATTATTTTTCCTGATAATTCTCCCGCACCAACTTACAGCCAAGTGTGCCAACCAAATGTGTGCTGGTGAGGCACCCCGCGATGTTTCCTCTCCGATATTGCTCACCAAATTTTACCCTCAATTCCCCCAACCCGGCAAACCCAAAATCTGTGGCTGGTTTCTCTATGAACTACGAACTACCAACCACTAACTACGAACAATGAACAACGAACTAAAAACTGCAAAATCTTTGCTTATTTTTGAAGATTTTGCATCAGTTTTTGAATATTCCTATACAGTTTTCGAACGTTTCTATACAGTTTTCAAACGTTCTTGAATATTCTTGAACGTTTGCTCATAAAATAGCGCCGTTGCCCCCTTTCAGGCTGTTTTACGATTGGACTTGCTCACATTTTTCACCTCCACCAAACTACCTGCCTTCCCCATTTCGCCCAAAATGGTGAGCTTGTCGAAGGAGTGCAGCAATCTCTTTTTAACTCAAAACTCTTCCTCTCCCTTCCTTTTTCCCCAAAAAAAGCGTGTTATTTCTGCCTAAAAAAGCCAGATTTGCCCCAAATTTACGCAGGATTTAAGCCGGATTTGCCCTATTTTAAGCCGGATTTACGGCCCAATCTGTGATTTTTCAAGCGATATAAGTGCCGTTGTCCACAGCGATTACGGCAGAAGCTGTAATTTCAACCACCCCATCGGAAACTTTTTACCCGGACAGTCCGTTACTGTCCCCGCCCCCGGCGTGTCTCTATGGCCGTAAATCCTGCTTTTTGGAATTCCATAGCGATTTTGCAAAAAGCGCACTAACCTAACCAGCGACTGCATTTGCGCGTTAGTCGGCTGCGTTTGATTGAAATTACCCACCAGACAAATCCCCACCCCATCTTTGTTGGCCCAGTTACCAGTTGTGCCGCCGCAATGAGCCCCCGCAACTTGCTTTCGCCACCGATACGTTACCTCGACCTCGCCATTACCGCTATTAGTTCCGTTACCTATAATAAAATCATATCCGACACCCTCCCAATGGTTACCTTCTCTGTGCCACTTGTCAAATATAGCGGCATTGCCGTTTTTAGTCCCTGAATGATGTATCACTATAGCCGTCCATTTCTTTTCCACCCGCGAAGGCGGTAACCACGCTCGTGGAATATTTTCATCAATCGAAACTGCCCAGCTTCTGGTTGGTGCTGAAAGTTTTGGTTGAGCAGTTTGACTACTATTATAGTCGTATGTAATCTTTGGCATCGGCTCATCATTATATATACAGCCGCCCAGAACAAACAAACAACTGCAGGCAATAAGAACTCTGTTAAACATGTTTTAATTATTCCACTTTTTCCGTTATTATGTTGTCGGCATTTTGTTGTCGATTATGCCTGTGCCGGCCTCTGAGTTTCTGCTAAACGCGGTTTTTCTTTATATCTGACCATACGCACGCAATTGCCGCGTTCGTTGAACTCAACCACATCCATATACGATTGCATAAGAAGCAGTCCCCTTCCCTCGTTCTTATAAAGATTTACACCGCATCGCGGGTCTGGTACGGCTTCCGGGTCAAATCCATCACCCTGGTCCGTCATAAAAATTTCAACTTTATCTGAGCTCATCAAATATTCAATTTTAACCTCTTTGCCAGGATTCATTTTATTGCCGTGCTTGATGGCATTGATTAAAGCTTCTTCCAAAGCAAGATGGATGGCAAAAATGTCCTCTTGGCTGAAATTGTTAGCTTCGAGCTTAGGTAGAATCCAATCGCACACCTCGTAAACAGCAGAGGGTATGCTTTCGATAGCCAGTGAGCGAGTAGGTGGTGTTTTCGACGCCATAGACTTACACTATCTCAAAATGCCCTTATAATGAGTCTGCAAGAGCAGAATTACATCTCAAATTATCAGCCACACCAAATTCTAATTATCGGCCAATTCTTTGTCCTCGTGAACAAAATAAAGAGATTGTTGCCTAATCTGCTGTGGACAAACTTTCAACCGCACTTTCTATATCCTGGTATATATCGAAAATTTTGGTCAACCGAGTTATTTTGAAAATTTTGTATATCTTCGGGATTATACCGCAAAGTTTTAATTGGCCCTCGCGTTCGTAAACCTTTTTGCTGATTCTAATTAAGAGCCCTAAAACGGCGGAGGACAAAAACTGGACATTGCGAAAATCTAAAATCAGATTTATCCGCTCTGTCTGCTCAATGACAGATACGATAGACTCTTGAAGTGCCTGAAGGTCCTTCTCTTCGAGAATTCTTTCATCGGTAAAAGTGACAATAGTTGCATTCTCAGCGTACTCAACACTTATTCTCGGCTTTATTGATGCCATAGCGGTCTCCCTAAAAAGGCATTAAGTCATATCTGAATCCTACGTTACGATACCTCAGATGTCAAGTTTTTTGAATTTCTGAAGTAATTGCGAAATTTTACAGTCCTTTCGGAAAACACATTCTTCGTAATTTTACATATTTTACAACAGAAAAACCCTTGCTGCCCGCAGCGCATCAGGGATAATGGGCAATATGCATATTAGCGAATTTCAACAACTGATTTCAAAAAAATATGAAAGACGAGACCGGCAGAGGGGAATCCCCGCCACCTTTATGTGGTTCATAGAAGAGGTCGGTGAGCTTGCTACCGCCCTGGCAGCCGATGACAAACAGAATAGGGAGGAGGAATTTGCTGACGTCTTTGCCTGGCTTTGCACATTGGCCAATATAAGTGATGTAGATTTGGAAAAGGCTTGCGATAAATACACCAGCGATGATGTAAAAGGCTTCAAGCCGAAGTAAACACGAAGGGGCATAAGACCTCTTAATTCGAAGGTCAAAACGTGAAAGGCAAAAATATGGTAAAGGCAGCAAAAAAAAGGGCACGTGAACCAAGTTTAGTATTCACGATGCGCGTATGATAAAGTACAAACATGTTCTCGCTCTGGTCCCATACTTTGGGGATGGTACTGCCGCCATGGGGCTATTCCCCCCGACGGGTCTTGAGTACATCGTCGCAAGCATGAAGGGCCTGGTCGGCAAGATAACGCTTCTGGACATTCGGAATGATAAGACCTACCAAGACCCAAAGAAGCTCAGCGAGTTCATCAGGGCCGAGATAGACTTGCTCTGCATCAGCATCGGATGGAAAACCAAGTTCAAGAAGATATGTGATTTCGTCTCTCAGCTACCACCTGAAGTCACGACGATTGTCGGAGGTTACAAAGCCACCTTGGAAGTAGAATACCTGTTTGAGCGTTGTCCGAATATCGAAATGGTCGTACGAGGTGAAGGTGAAGAGGTCATCCAACAAATTGTCAAGGGGGTCTCGCACAAGGACATCCTGGGGTTGTCCTATCGAGAGAATGGAAATATCATTCACAACAAAAACCATCCGCTGCCTGACATCACAAGCATTCCGTTTCCCGACCGGTCCCTGAGAAGGTACGATTATTACGCAACTCTGCAGAGTGCTCGTCTCAGCAGTCACACGTTTGACACGATACTGTCAACAAGGGGATGTCCGTTCAAATGCAAGTTCTGCACCTTCAGTCTCAATCCGCTCGGGCAAAAAAGGAGCTACACGGAACGGCCGGTCGAATCGGTCATTGAAGAATTAAAGACAATTACGGCCGACATTGTGCTCTTCAGCGACGATAACTTCTTCACAAATCCGAAGAGGAGCGAGCAGCTTTGCGATATGATCATCGAGAACAATATCAAGAAGACCTTTTTAGTCCAGACCCGGATTGACATCGCAAAGCATCCCAAGGTCCTCGATAAGGCAGAGAAAGCAGGATTTAAGATATTCCTTATCGGGATAGAGTCTCCACACGACCGGATACTAAAGCAGCTTCAGAAGGGCATTACCCAACAGCAGGTCCGGGACGCATTTGCGGTCCTGACGCGGTATAACTTCTTTCTGCATGGGTACTTCATCTACGGTAACATTGGCGAGACGGAAGAAGAAATGCTCTACATCCCGAAGTTTGCGAAGGAGCTCAAGCTGGATTCCATCAGCTTCCAGAAACTCCGCATCGAGAAATTTTCGCCACTGAAGGAAGTGGTTGAGGCAACGCCGGGCTACTACTATACACGTATCGGCGGCCCAGTGTATTCAGACCGTTACGGGCCCAATGAACTCAAGCGCATCCGAAACCGCATCCGCTTGGAGTTCTACAATATTCCGCAGATTCTCCATATTTTCAAAAAAGCCGGGCAATTAGGGCTTTTCCGCTGGAGCGATTTGATGGTTGCATTGCCTAATTTACCACGCCTTATGTATGGGGTGGCCAGACGAGAAATGCAAAATAAAAAGAAAAAGAAAAAGAAAAGATAGACGTGCGGGGAAGGTTTTCGTCAGTAGTTGATAGTGTCTCGTATTTCGGCTATTGAGTCAGTCAAATCCGCGTGCATAATACAAACGGTATATTTTCCTTCGGCACGTTTTTCATTAAAATTATACTGGTCCAGTCCTGCCAAAACCAGAACACAAGAACAAAGAGCAAAAGTACAGGTGTGATGTAAAATGCTTCAAACCTAAATAAGGGATAGTTGTAACTTTAAGTTTGCTGTTCCTCGCCGCCGACTTCATCAGGATGCTGAACATCTGTGTTAAGGTTTGCTACGGCCAAAGCCCTGTAAAAACACCATCCCAGACCGCCTACGATAATCAGAAATACCACAGCAAGGATTACATACGAAACACCGCTTAACTCATGGTGAATGGATACCGTTGTTTCACCCGGTTTTACCGTTCGAGTCAGACCAGTCAGGATTATCGCAATAAATGCACTCACATCCATCGTTGCGAGTACCCCCGCCCATCTCGCCAGCCAAGATGGCTGAGTAGTCGAAGTATTACACTTTTCTACAATGTGGTTACTCAACACTATCGCAACAATCCCAGCGACCAGCAATGTCCAAAGTATGATATTTCTTGCCAAAGACGATGTGGCAATGTTAAGCGACGCCATACACAGCACTGCCGGAATCAACGCCAACGCAAGTGCTATTACCCCTCCAAACCTGGCTCTGGTCTCCAGAGCTTGTTCTTCGTGCGGCGGTATTTCAATATCCCGACGACCTTTAACCAAACTGAGAACAATCGCAATCACAGGTGCCAGCACTAAGACACTCACACCAATGCAGTTCTGCAGTATCCATTCGCCCTGTGGAGTTCTCAAAAAGCCGTTTTCATTGTTTATATCATCGAAAAGCTGCCAGAAAAATAGAGTACCGAGCAGTATCGGAATCACCAGCCGAATCG
>CAYYFT010000058.1:0-9385 GCA_964471015.1 uncultured Pirellulales bacterium
ATTTCCGAACTGACCGTTGTGATACCGTATAATAATATCGATGCTGCTGAAACCGCCTTTCAGAAGCACAAAGGGGAAATCGCAGCAGTTTTAGTCGAGCCTGTAGCTGCAAATATGGGCGTGGTGCCACCTGTTAAAGGGTATCTTCAGGCACTTCGCAATTTATGCGACGCAGAAGAGGCACTGCTTGTTTTTGACGAGGTGATAACCGGCTTTCGTTTGGCACCTGGTGGAGCACAGCAGCTTTTCGGCATAAAAGCAGACATTACCTGTCTGGGCAAAATAATAGGCGGAGGCCTGCCTTTGGCGGCCTTAGGAGCCAGAGCCGATATTATGGATATGCTCGCACCAACAGGGGCGGTCTATCAGGCGGGGACACTTAGTGGCAATCCAATCGCAACCGCAGCTGCTAACGCAACGCTGGACGTACTCGAAAAAGGAAACTGCTACGAACAGCTCGAAGAGATTTCCGCGATGCTTGAGGCCGGCCTGAACAATGCCGCTAAAGATGCAGGTACTCCTCTTGCGATAAATCGCATCGGCTCGATTATGAGCTGTTTCTTTACAGACAAACCCGTTAGAAATTTCGTCGATGTTCAATCAACGAACATAAAACAATTCAAAAGATTCTTCGCAGAAATGCTAAAGCAGGGTATCTACATCGCCCCAAGCGCATACGAGGCGGAGTTTATCTCATTAGCTCACACAAAACAGGACATCGAAAGAACCATCATAGCTGCGCAAAAGGCCTTCCACAAAATAACAAATTGATTCAGCTTTCTTTAAGTTTAATCACAGACGGCTTGCCGAAAGAGAATAAGTTTGCCGTGCCTGAGTCTGAAAAGTTATTACATTAGGCTCTGGTCGAATAACATCAACTTTTCTCCCGTCAGATGTAACGTTTATCGGTACAGAGGTACGGATGCGAGCCACGTTGCTATTTCTCGATGTTATGGTCGCACTATTTAGACAACCATCCTTCCACGTGATACTAACATCGAATCCGCCGCGTGCTCTCAGTCCGCTTACCGTGCCGCTTTGCCATATCTTCGGCAGTGCCGGCAATAGTACGATTTCACCACCAAAGCTCTGCAGGAGCATTTCTGTAATGCCCGCTGTGCCGCCGAAGTTGCCGTCTATCTGGAAGGGAGGGTGGGCATCGAACATATTTGGATAAGTGCGGTCAGGACTTATGAGCATGCGTAGAATCTTGTAGGCGTGCTCGCCATCCTGCAACCGGGCCCAGAGATTCAGCCGCCACCCGAGGCCCCAGCCAGTGGATTCGTCACCGCGAATTTCCAGTGATTTTCGTGCCGCCGCAGCCAGTTCCGGTGTGCCGCGGAGCGAAATTTGGTCGCTCGGATACAATCCATAAAGATGTGAAACGTGACGGTGATGAATATCAGGAGCCTGCATATCCCAGTCTTCGAGCCACTCCTGAAGCCGGCCTTCTTTGCCGATTCGATTTGGTGCCAGACGACTGCGGGCAATAGCAAATTGTTTGCGCAAATCCTTGTCAATGTCGAGGATTTCAGCGGCCTTAATACAGTTGGTAAACAAGTCGCGTAAAATCTGCATGTCCATCGTGGGACCTGCGCAAATGCTCACGCCATACGGGTGTGTGTTCTCCGGCGACAGCGATGGGCACGTAACAAGCCAGTGGTTGTTTGGTTCTTCAACAAGAGTGTCGAGAAAAAACTGTGCAGCACCTTTCATGACAGGATAAGCCTTTGTCAGAAATTTTTTATCACAGATGTAATCGTAGTGGTCCCATAAGTGTTTACATAGCCAAGCCCCACCTGTAGGCCAAAAGCCCCAAGTAGGTCCATCAATAGGTGCCGATGCCCGCCACAAGTCGGTATTATGATGGCAAACCCAGCCGCGTGCCCCCCAGTTCACCTTGGCCGTGCGAGCACCGCTTTGACTGAGGTCCATTACCATCCCGATAAGCGGTTCGGCGCACTCAGCCAGATTAGTTGGCTCTGCCAGCCAGTAGTTCATTTCGGTATTGATGTTAATCGTATATTTGCTGCCCCACGGCGGCTTCATATCTTCGTTCCATAAACCTTGCAGATTTGCTGGTTGACAGCCGGGCCGCGAACTTGAGATAAGCAGGTAACGTCCGAATTGAAAATACAGTGCTGCCAGTTGCGGATCATTCACAGCAGCAAAAGTACTGATACGCTCATCAGTAGGACGTAAAGCAGCTTCTGTAGTACCCAAGTCCAGTTTGACGCGATGGAACAATCGCTGGTACTCGGCAATGTGGTCTCTGCGAAGGGCCTCAAAGGATTTTTTGCCGGCTGCCTTTATACGCTTTTTGGTCAGTGATCCAGGGTCGCCGCTAACGTCTTTGAAATTTTTGTAGCTGGTCGCTGCGGCAATCAGCAACGTGGCGGAATCTGCATTAGTAACCGAAATCCGGTTTTCATCATGGCTGGTCTTGCCGCCGGATGTCAGCACTCGCAGCATTGCTTGAAACTTCATCGCTCCTTTAATGCCTTCTGCTGTACCGTTGACACCCTGTATCACTATCGTATCGGACGGCCCAACTTTGACCTTTGCTGTTTGTTGGGTTTTCATCGCGGCGGTGAATGAAATTTGCCCAGGCTTGTCCGCAATGAGGCGGATAACTATCACTTGGTCAACGGCACTAGAAAACACTTCGCGGTTGAAATTTACACCCCCTTTGCTGAAATTGACACTAACGATGGCGGTATCAAGATTAAGCTGACGCCGGTAATTCACTGCCGTTTCGATATTGGGAAACACGAGAAGCACATCGCCGAGCGATTGGTACTGCATCTGCGAGATTGGATTGGCCATCATTTTCTCGCCGATAAGCTTATGGGCATCGGCGTACTTTCCAGCAAAGATAAGTCGGCGAGTTTCGGGTAACGCCCGGAGTGCCTCGGGATTGGTTGGGTCATAGGGGCCGCCAGCCCAAAGAGTGTCCTCGTTGAGCTGAATGCGCTCGTTGTTGATGCCGCCGAAGACCATCGCGCCAAGTCGGCCATTTCCAACAGGTAGTGCCTCAACCCACTGCTTGGCAGGCTGGCGATACCAGAGAACCAAAGCTTCTTGGTTGTCAGACCCAAGCGCCAAAGAGATTTGGTCAGCTTGGACGAACGGTAACAGAAATCCCATCACCAAAAACCATCTTATCAATGCGAGGTTAATCGTTTGTTTCAAGCCCCTGTCTATTGCATTTATATTTTCACGGCAGAAAAACTAATCTTCAACTTTTATAACAAAGCCGCCGTTGCCTTTAAGTTTAATTCCAAGCGATTTATCAGGAGTGATTGCGATTTTTTGCAGATAGAACAAGCAGTTGTCGGAACCATCGGTTATCAACGTTCCTGTCTTGGTATCTTTAAGAAAGGAAAGGTCGAGGTTGATATTTTTTTCGACATCTTCACCATTTATACCAGCGATATACCAAGTATTTTTTGATTTTCGGGCTAAAACTACGAACTTTCCGGGGAATCCGTCTATAAAGCGGGTATCATCCCAACGGGAAGGAATCTCTTTCATAAAGTCTTTGACGTAATCCGAAACTGCAGCCATACTTTCAGGAGTTTGGGCAAAGTGCTGTATCCCCGAAGTGAAAATCACCGACAGCGCCAACTCAAAACCATTCGTTGTTACTCGTTTTATGTTGGGTACTTCAGAAAAACAAACCGGCGTGAAATCCATCGGGTCAAAAACATTTCGAGTAAACGCCGCCGTGCAACAATGGCTGGGCTCAAGATCGGCATTACCCTGTTCAAAAGTTACATACTCAAACCCTTTTATCGCCTCGACCGTGAGCAGATTCGGATACGTACGCTGCCATCCCCTCGGCAACGTCGCCCCATGACAGTTCACCGCCAGCCTGAACTTAGCCGCATCTTCAAAAATATCTTGGTAATAAGCCATCATAGATTGACCATCCCCACCGAAGAAATCCACCTTTATCCCCTTTATGCCCATCTCTTTCAGTCTGCTGAACTCCTTAAAGCGGTCTTCGTGTGTCAGTAAATTATCTTTAGGATGGTAAGAAACGGCATTCCAGCTGCCCGCTGAATTGTACCACAAAATAAGCCCGACCTTTTTGTTTTTGGCGTATTCAGCAAGCTCTTTAATCTTGTCGAGGCCTATTTGCGTGTCCCAGTTTGCGTCGATCAGGCAGTATTCCCACCCCATATCGGATGCGAAATTGATGAATTGCTTCTGCACATCGTACACCACCGAATCATCTTTCAGCATGACCCAGCTCCACGAAGCCCTGCCCGGCTTTACAAATAAACTGTCTTTAAGTTTGGCAGGCTCAGCCAAATCGGTCCCCAATGTCGATTCCACTATTGTTTTCAAACTGTCCCCGATGGCAATAATCCGCCACGGCGTAAACCACGGCAGTTTCGATTCGGGATTCACCGGCCCGCCGGAAAAAACTTCCGCCGCCTGAGGAAATCCAATGAAAAACTCATTGTCAGCCGAATGCCGTTTTAGTCGGCAGCCACAGTAATTCCTGTCGGGCGCAGTCTCACTAATCAGTATCCAGTATTTATCGTGGTTAAATAATGCCGGGAAAACCCAACCCGCATCATTACGAGGCAATTTGTCCGTCTCGATACCCTGCTTGTAATGCTCCTCATACGAAGGCTGGGTCTGGCACCATCCGGATTTTGCCTCAGCTATCGGCTGAATCCACGTTTTTGTGCCGGGAAGAAAATTAAACGATGTGGTTTCTTCTCTGATTTTCTTTATATCCTGCGATTTTTCAGGGAAATAATATCTAAAAGCAACACCGTCGTTTGAGGCCTGAAAAATAACATCAATCTTTTTGCCGGAAGAATTTTTCAAATGAAACACTCGCCTGTTTCCGGCATAAGAACAACGGCACCTCTTACCTTGCAGCATTTCATAATTTGTTTTGACAGCCTCAACATCTGATACGGATTCTACTGTCAGGCCATTGGAGAAATCCTCGTCCTCTCTGATTATCCCTAATTTGGATTTCTGAAGGATAGCCGGGCCGGAAAATTCAATCCGGTAATAGGCACATTTGTCATTGGATATCCAAAAGCGTGAAGAAATTTTTTTATCGGGGCTGTTTATTACATATTCATTTTCTTTTACCGAACATGGGCACATACAGGATATAAAAAGCAGTAATGCAAATGTTTTACTTGCTGTATTCAATCTTCCAAATCTCCTGTTTGGCTGCAGCCACAAAGATTGTTCTTGGCCGGTTCAGTGTATCGTGTATCGTCTCCAATTACAACTTTCCGTTCTCAATCGTCCGTCCTCAACCCCCCAAAAAATAAATTTCTTGCACTCGCCTCTGCCGCAAAGCATAATAGTGGCCAGCGTTATATGCAACACAAAATACGAACAGTTAGGAGATACGAAAATGGACCTGGAACAGGATGAGCAGAAAAATCTAATCGACACTACCGATTGTCTCGAAGCTGTTGGGGTATTCAGGGGATGGAAAAACTTTTTGTTTATAGTCGCAATGCTTTGCCTGCTCTTATTGCAGGCGTCCTTCTGGCTCGTAAATACCGGCTACGTCGTAACAGAGCAGGTTGGTGGTGATAAGGCCCCTGCTGCAACCAGCGGCTCGGGGCCAACTGCGGCAACTGCGGCTGAGGCGAAAGAAAATATTAAAAAAGCCGCGGAGCAAGTAACGGCGCCAGGTAAGCCAGCCGAAGCGGTGCCCCGGCCGCCGCAGCCCAAACCTGCTGAACCTCGCTTCAGGATAGAATTCAAACGTCTCGCCTGGCTTATCCGCTTTGTCGATTTTGTGCTTATACCTGCAGCGATACTTTACTGCCTTACGATACTGTTTAGCTTAAAGGTCTCGCTCTTAGGAAGACTCGGCGGAATAAACCATATCTCTCGAGCATTTTTCCTCTCGCTGGTCTTTCTTGTTTTGCTTTTGCCCTGGCAGAAGTTCTTTGCCAATGTAGTTTTCGGAGCAATATACACCCCCGGCGAATTATTAACCTCCTATACCACCGAGACCAAAGGCATATTCGGCACTGCTCTTTACTATTTGCGCTTCACCGGCTACTGGCTGGTGGCGGTGCTGCTGCTTATCTCCGCACATATCCGCAGCAGCCGCTGGGCAAAGGCCATTCTTCGCCGGCTGGAGGTAATATAAAAGCTGGAATCAAAAAATCTTAGAGTCTTGTTAGCGGCGGTGACACACTCGAAGCTGCCGCTCGTCGCCAACTCTATTCGCCCGGGCTGACGCTGGCGGACTTTATCAATACAGTTTCAACGGGGACATCGGAGTACCGGCCCTTTCGCGTTGTCCTGACGGCTGCGATTTTATCCACAACATCCATACCTTCGACAACTTTGCCGAACACCGCATATCCGGGCTTGTGCGGCCCGGCATAATTCAGGTTGTGATTGTCCTTATGATTGATAAAAAACTGGCTGGTAGCGCTGTGAGGGTCTTGTGTCCGGGCCATTGCGATGGTGCCTCGATTGTTTTTTAACCCGTTACCGGCTTCGTTAACTATTGGTGCATGTGTTTTTTTCTGCTTCATATCAGCAGTAAAGCCGCCCCCCTGTATCATAAAACCCTTTATAACCCTGTGAAATATTGTTCCATCAAAAAAACCCTCCTCTACATAGCGAAGGAAGTTCTTCACCGTAACCGGCGCAGCCTTTTCATTAAGCTCGACGACAATGTTACCCATACTCGTTTCCAATTTTACCCTTTTCGATTTCTGATCCGCCACTTTTAGCTCCTTACTGACCGTCTTTTCCTCGGTTTTTTCACTTTCAGTCTCATATATTTTCTTGTCGCTACCGGCCATTACAACTGTTACCGCAAAGACCGTTAATCCCAATAAAATCGGAATGCTAAACCAAAACCTGCGGACCATACAATCTGCCTCCTAAAATTTACATATTTCCAAAAGATTTGAGAACAGCGCTCAATCTACTGTTTCCTTTCATCCTTATTTTTAGTATTCTTTTCGCACTCACCCTGCTTCGCATCATCTGCTGTCTCTGCACATCCAAGGTATTTTCGTGCGTAATCGACGCCGGTCTTCATATCCTTCTGCTCCCATTTATAATCTAAAAACTTTTTATACCACTGCTTAGCACCCTGGTAGTCTTTCAAATAATGGTGACAGTTCGCAATTTTATAGGCCAGCCGATATTTATATTCGTAATAATCCGAGTATTCCCAGGCCTTGTTATAATATTCGAGCGCCCTGGGATAGTCCTTCTCATTATAGTATGTGTTAGCCATCAGACTGGCTGCTCGCCGATACTCAATGCTTTCCGGGTCGTCTAAAATTTGTTTGAGATTCTCGCGACAGTTTTCGTAATCCTTGCTTTGGCAATAACAGCCGGCTAATTCCAACCGGGCTGCATGATAATCCGGTTTCAACTCAAGGGCTTTTAGAAATGCCTGAATCTTTTGGGCCTGGTCCTCAATTTGCTGACCATCTTTCAAATATGCTCCAGCATAGCAGTTCTTTTTGATAAACTTTGAAAGCCCTATATTTATTCTTCCATAAGACTCGGATACCGTCTCTTCGAGGACCGAAAGCTCATACCCTTTTTCCCGCACGTTTTTTAAATACTGTTCCAGTTGACCCGTTTCGTGCAACCAGTAAAAGAACGCTCTTGCAAAATGACAGCCCAAGTCCCAATCATGAAATTGCTCCGTCGAAGATGATAAGAGTCGCTTTATATTGGGCCTGCGACCCTGCTCAATCTTGTTCCTCAATATTTGTCCCCGCCAGGGATTCGGCCTTGCCACCGTCAATTTGCCCTTGACGATTTGTGTTTGCTCACCCAAAAAACAGGCAAGTCCTTCGTCAAACCACACAGGGCAGTCGCGATAATTCAACTGGATAAAGTGACGTGTGATTTCATGAAAGAGCGTATCCCATCTGTTAAGCTCTCCGTTATCCATAAATTGATGCGTGTATACCGCCGGCGTATTAGGTTCATAGAAGCCGTGCTCGACTTTAGCCTCATGGCCGTCTCTATTAAGAAGCTGCTGTGTGTCGGATTGTGTCTTAGAGTAGTAGATTGTTAAAGGTTTTTGCCATCCTGTTTGAAAATACCGTTTCTGCAGATTCTCACAATATGCCTCGGTGTTTGCCCGGATGAATTGCACATAACGAGGGTCTAAATCGCTGCAGATTGTAAAGTGGTCGCTTTGGCGGTCTTCAACAAAAGCACTTGTGAAGAGCAAGAGTGTACAACAAATGCACAAGAGGATTTGTTTCTTCATTTTATCCTGACTCTATCGATATAGATAAAAAGCCCTACTTCGCTTGCTACTCTGCGAAGCAGCGATTCGCTACGTAGCACGAGGAAGCTACGCAGGGCAGATACGGGGGATTCGAAGCCCCGTCAGGCCATTTTTCTAATCCCTTGCAGCGACAAAGCTTAGCGTTTAACTCCCTGCTTTATAACAGCTTAACAAAATCTCACGGCTTGTCAAGGGCAAATCGCGTAAATCATAAAGGAGAATGATAATAACAACCCCTAAAGACCCCCCACTCGTCTCGGCGTAGGCCGAGCGCCGAAGGCGGAGAGAATATTTAGTCGCTATTCGCTCGCCAGTTGAGTCCGGTAAAGCCGGGGGTAGTTTTAAAGATTCCTTGACTCCGCTGTGCTTCGGTCCTCACAATGATTTTTTAATAGATCCCTCCGCTCGGCCTTCGGCCTCGGTCGGGATGACAAAGGGTATTGGGGCAGACTGCGGCGGGGATGGCAGATAGAAGGATACGCCATTTCTTGGTTTGGTGTAACAGCTTATTGCTAAAGGAGTTATTCCAAAATTCATCGCTAAAAGCTACTTTTAGAGGAAATTTTGTAAAATAATGTAAAAAATACTTGACAATAAGTAATATATGTTTTACATTATGTATAATTTAGCTTACATAAACAAAAGCAAATGATAATCGAAAAGGCGAAATGTTATGAATAGAGCACAGAAAATAGCGACTTACAATCTGATAATGATGATATCAGGCTCGGCGGTAGTCTTGCTGACTTCTCTTATGGAGTTGCCGGACTTAGTTTGTGTGATAGAAATAGTGATTGTTTTTACGCTGGTTTTTACATCACCTCTTCTTTTCAAGAAAAAACAAGGTCGAGTCAGCTTCGATGAGCGTGACGCCATCATCAACCAAAGGGCAATGCTTGTTGCCTTTTCCGCAGCATTTGGTTGTTTAGGTGGACAGTACATCATGCCACTAATCAAAGTTGGGTTGGAGGGTTCAGTTCGAGTGTATGAACTTGTGGCGATGTACATAGGAGCTCTGATTTGCTTTGTGATCTCGAAATCTTTGATGGTTCTGATTCAGTACGGCTGGGGAGGCAAACATGCCAAAGAGTGAAATTTCGAATCAGATTC
>CAYYFT010000059.1:0-7315 GCA_964471015.1 uncultured Pirellulales bacterium
TTTTAAAAAAGGGTTACAGGCCAATTAAAGACCCTTTGTTCGATAGTTACAGCCGGCTTTATCAGGCCTTAACTGCTTGTCCTTCGGAGTCTGCTGCATCTTTTGGCGGCCACTTGATGCCGGCCGCTTTAGCGAGTTTTTTTGCTTTTTTGACTGCATTGTCGCGGTCCTTAACTTTCTGTTTTAACGCTTCCTGCATTTTCTCGATTGAGCCCGCACATATCCGGCATTCCTTGGTGAGAGCCTCGGCCCTGATGATCGCTTTTTGCACCTTCGCCAGAAACGCATTGTGTTTTGCAGCTTTCCGGTCAACATGTTCGTCCCAGGGGGCACAGGTTTTTTCGTAGCAATCTTTATCAAGCTGCTTTATTGTTTTTTCCGGTAAGTCATATTTCCCGCCTCTGTAGAAACTGCCGAGTGTGCCGGAATAAGTTTTTTTCATAACAATCCACATAGGTTTACCTCAGATAATTTCAGGTTAAACTGTTTTTCAAAACCCGCCCGCCGCCGAAACGGCGGGCGGATTAACTTCGTCACAAATTCAACCGCCCGAATTAGGCGATTATGTGCTCTGCCAAACCTCTCTCGGCTGCAGTTGTCGGGCCGATGTTCGGCTTCGACAAAATGCAAATAATGCACAGGTTCGAACCGTTAACAGCGCCTGCCGCACTATGAGGGGCCTTGACTCGCATATACCGCTTGTGCGTCTTGTCCATCAGATTAACATCAATCTGGAACAGCTTGTCGTCCTCGTTGTACTGAATGGCGTCCGCCAATACAGCGGCGGCTATTTCAGTGTAAGCGCCGCCGGCGGTGTCGCATTCTTCGATGACCGGGGGCGTAGCTTCGGCTGTCGAACCGATGGCATCAGCGGCGGCAACGTCCGTTGTTCCCACAGCCAAAATGAATTCGGCGTATCCCCAGCCCATGGTGTCCACGTAAGTATTACCTGCGAAGTCGCCGTCATCCTTGAGCTGAGGGGGCAGCAAGAGCACTTTTTTGGTGTTTTGTGCTTCTACTAACATCTAAGTTCTCCTTTCATTGAACTTTTTAAATCAAACAAAACTATTTCATCACTGACGCCCTATCTCCGAAGCAAGACCTGCCGAAACAGGAACCGGCTTAAAAAACATTCGCACGATATCGATTAGGCGATATCGGCAAGCAGCGCAACGACAGCCCCGGGCTGACATAAACTTGCACCTACATCTTTTGCAGTGCCGACGCCGTGGTTGTTAATAGCGATGCGCTCGGTGCCGCGTATGCCGAGCTGGTCGGTCTTGAAATAGGCCTCTTTGCTCTGGTCGATTTGCAGGGCACGCCTGTCGCCAAACAGCGAGGCCTGCTTGAGGTTACCCAGTAGCAGCGGTATGTGGTCGGCAGCGGCTTTAACCCTTGGCAGGGCATTTGCAAATTCGACCGGGCGGCCTTCAAATAAAGGATTGCGGGTGTAGCCCGTCCGTGTTACTTCATCCGCTTTCGCGCCGCCCAGGGCGAGGGCGAGGTTAATCATCACGGTGTAGTAGAAGTTGCGATGACAATACCACTTGCAATCCACATCGTCCGCTTCGTTGAGAATGATGCCCGGCAATGCCAGGATATCATCCCTTGTGATTGCCGACCAGGCACCGGCGGCAGCCTGAATGTGCAGGGCCATGATGTTGCTGGGAGTCGAATCGACGCCGAGAATGGCATTGACCAGTCCAACAAAACCGAAATACGTCGAGGTGCCGTCACCTATAAACCCGCACAAGTCTTCCATTTTGGAGAACGCCCTGATTATCGAACGGGCAACGACTTCGCCTACGGCAATGGCGAGGTCCTCGGAGACCTCCGAATCGATTGCCGTCAATGTCATCATCTTACGAGCATTCAGGCCGACGTTCTTGAAGCCGGGGCTGGATTCTGTCGGCTCTGTACCGGCGCCGGGTGCATAAACGACAACGTCGGAGGTCTCGGCTGCAGCTAAGGAGCTGTCCGATGCCATAGGCCATTCCTGTGCGTTGCGTCTGAATACGCCGTATGTCTCCATAAGCACTATCAGCATGGGGATGAACTCGGTCGGAATCAACGCGGCGCCGCCGGTAATCGTGGTGCTGGTCATGGCCTTGGTTATTTTGCCGTCCTTGGTAATGAAGCGGTCCTCGATGCCGAGGTCTTTAAGCTCTTTTTGGGCGTTTTCGTTTTTCAGCAGGTGGGCTATTACGTAAAGCCCGAAATTCTTTGCCTGCTCCAGATTGCCCCAGATGCCGTTGTAACGGCCGTCCGAGGTCTTGATTGCCGAGAAGCGGCTGGACATAAGACGCTTGACCTGCGATTCGAGGCTTGCGTTGGCCTCTTTCAGCTCGTTGCCCTGCTGCTCGGCCTCTTTGAGGTATTTATACTCATCGGATGCGAGCTTCTCGGCAACTGCATCAGCAACTTCGCTTTTAAGCTCCTTTTTTGTAGCGAAGCCCTTAGTAGTATCCTCGAGCATGGTTTTTATTTTCTCTTCGAACTCTAAATCAGTAGGCATTTTTTTAACCTTTCGAATTCAAGTTATTTACTGCTTTTTGTAAAACGTTAAGTAATCTCACGGCCTGTTTTTTCTCGTCCCCTGCCGGGACAGAATTATCAGAGCCGAGCTCGCCGCACAAAAGCTCCTCTGCCATTTTGTCCGAATCAGGGGTCAAGAGTGATTTGATTTCGTCTATACCTTCCTGCAGCTCACCGAGCCGCTGCAGGAGCTTCTCATTAGCATCATTCTTTCTTTCTTCTAAAACTGTGGGAACACTTAAAAAGTTGTCGCCATCTTTACCCTCGGCATAGAATTGTTTTAGCTTAGACAGGGCCTGAGGATTGGCGCCGACGGCAACACAGCTTATTTCGTAAAGCTCGATTTTAGTGATAATATAGAATCGTTTGCCGTCCTTAACCTCCTCGTGACCATCGAGGATTCTAAAGCCGATAGAGACCGCCCGCATGTGTCGCTTGTCGTAAAGCTTCCAGTATTCTCCGCCGAGTTTCGTATCGATTGCGAATTGCAGCCACATCTCGACACGATGGGCGGTAACTTTAAGAGCGCTGACATCCCACGAGCCGATTGCCGGCGGCATACCGTCAGTCAGCCGGTGAAGATGGCAGGCAAGGGCGACGGGATTATCGACAAATTCACCCTTCCTGGTTGCAGCTTCGGCAACGGCTTCCGGCAAAACGATTTCGCTGTCGCGGTCGAGCTTGTCGGTCGAAACAACAAATTTTATGCGATGATTTTGTTCATCAATTGAACCGGCATCTTTGCTTATGTAAGCAAATAGATGTCTCAGGTCTTTTGTAAGTTCGTTTTCCCGTAAAGGCATTTGAAATCTCCTTCATTAAGCAGCTTTGTCCCTTACCATATCACCATAAGAGTAAAACCGCAGGGTTACATAAAATTCCATATCGAACGTTTTGCCGGCTGCACGCTTCGCCAGCTCGAGGCAGCGGCAGTTGATAATATTGGCTGCCGAGCCGGACGGGTCGCCCGGATACATCAACGGTTCATTGTCGACCATGAACGGCAGGTCAAGGGTAATGCCTTCGGCGTATTTCTCGCTGGCTGTTTTATGTGCATCGCGGACCTCAAGGTCGCCACTTGTTAGCCAGGTCTTCAATTCCACGCCAGCAGCCTTCATGCCGAAGTGACGGCCGCTGCTGACGGCGCCGCCTGTCTGTGTTCGTGCGATCCGCAGAGCCCGGGCACGATTTGAACCGAGGACGGTTTGGATTCGCTTGGTCAAATCGTTAAGGCCTTCGCCGGCGTCGAGGCCGAGCTTTAACTGGCTGGCGACCTGTCGCTGAGTGACTTTGTTGACGCCGGAAATATTGCTCGTGCTGATAACGAGCTTGCCTTTAAGTGCAGGCAGTCGCTTGACCTGCTCGGCCTTCTCTTTTAGCTGCTCGGCCTTTAGGCCAAGCAGCTCCGTCAAGCTCTGGCGGATACCCAGCTCCGAAGCCTTTTGAAAAAACGTGTGATTGATAACTTTTAATTTGCCATCCTCTTTTTTCAGGTCGAAGACCACGCGGGCAATGACCTCGTTGGTGTCGGCCTTCTGTGATTTTGATTTGGGCATTGCCTTACGCAGCTTGGTTGTTAAATCCCGCTGCTGGCGGACGAACAGAGTGCGGATGGCCTGGGTGTATTCTCTTTCGATACCGAGCCAGCTTGTAGCCCAGTTTCGCCAGAGACGAAGCCGCTGCTGCTCATCGGCTTTTTCGATTGTGTCCTCTGCCATTTTTTCGATTACAAGGAATTTGCCGGGCTCCTCACCCTCGCCTTCCGGCAAAGATGGGCCGGTTAGTCCCTCGAGGCCGGCTTCAAGCGTATATCTGGCCGGTATCAAGCCCGCAGACACCCACCAGTCATCGCCCCAGGGAAAATGCTCGAACGGCAAATCGAAGGCGTCTATACAGGCATTCAGAGTAACGCCCCGTTCGGTATAGCCGATTACTTTTTCGATTCGCTCTCTGAGCATCGCCTGCATAGCAGGATGTTCTTCAACGACAAACCATGCAAAAAGGTCCTGGTTGACGTTGACTGCCTTGATTTTTGCCGTTCTATAACTCGGCATCCAGCATGGTTTTTTAGCTCGTCCTGAGTAGGATTTAGATTTACTGAAATCTACAGCCAAATGCTTTCGATACTTGAATCTGTTTAGTATTCCAAGCGAGATGTTCTCTGCGACAAAAGAGAGTATCGAATTAATAGTGGTCGAGATAAACCGCTGCTGAGCCGGGCCGTGTGCGTATTGCGCTTCGGAGTTAAGCCCGATTACTTCAGGGGGGACTCCGAAGGTTATACATATTTCGGAAGCGTCCATTTTGCGGAGCTCAATCATTTCAAGCTCCGCCATTGTTTGAGCGAGATTTTTCACGTCCGCGCCGCCTGTCATTAAACAGGTTTTGCCGGCATTGCGGGCGCCTTTGTGTCGTGATTCGAATTGAGAAATAAGCATCTGCCTCTCATCTGGCTCGAGGCGACCTGGTATTGTTATCAGATTGCCGATTTTGCCGCCATTGGCCAGCGTCGCTTCGTTAAGAAGCGAGGCCTGATATGCGCTCGATATAGCTATCTTACCGACCATTGCAGGACCGGCTCCGTGAAAGTTATCATCAGGATTAAAATCAATCAGCGGATGCACGTCGTCAATGAAAAGAGGCCAGCGGTTTATTCCGACTTTGAGCCAGTAGCCGACGAGTACTTCATTGTGGATTTCAGGGATTAAGCTGTTCGGCCCTGCAACTAAGACGGATTCCGGAACCCTGTTATTTTTGTCGAGGAATACCCAATAGCACTCTCTAAGCAAAGCAAGGTAGCCGACCGTATCAGTGAGGAATTTCGTAAATGTAATTTTTTCGTTATTGAAAAGCAGATCGTAACCGGGGCCTGATTCGATAACATCGTCATTGACAGTCGAAATCATCATCTGAATACCGCGACAAGCTTTAATGATTTCGTTCACACAGGCGTAGACCCAGGTGCTTTGTGTGTATGGTTTGTTAGGTCGCTCAGGCGTGGCGCCTTCGAGGTCAAGCCCCTGCTTCCACATCTCCGCGAGCGTATTAATTCCGTAGCCCTTTTCCCTTGTCTCGCTGTTGACTTTCAGCTTTAAAACTTCAGCTTCAAATTGTGATAATTTTGTACTCATATATTAAAGCCAGATAACTTCGGGTTTAACAGGACCTGTCCGGCCCGCTTCCTTGGCGAGATTAAACGCCCAGAAATCATCGGCATGACCGGCCTCGGTAGAAGCCGCATCGTAACGGACATTGCCGCTGATAGTGACTGATTTGCGAACGGTATGGAAACTTTCACGGGTTTCGCGGTCGGCAGGGACACGGGTGCGCTTGTCCTCAAAGAGACCCCTGCCCAGACTTGCCAAATGGTCTTTGACGGGAGCGGTAAATTTCACCTTCTCCACTCTATACGAGCCGTGGATCCGCTGGGCCTCCTCGACCAGCATATCGCCGATACCGGTCGCATCGATACAGGCACGGCGGATATTCTGGTTTGTCAACAGGTCATTTAACATTTGCAACTGTGCGTGATATGGAGTCTTATGCAGCTTGATTATTTTGCGGGCGATATAAAGGTCCCCGACTTTCTCGTCAATCCAGAAAACAGTCCGATGGTGCTCCCTGCCGATATCACCTCCGAGATAATACTCATGCCGTTCTTTGGTATGGTGGACGAGCTCCTGAAGGCAATTCGGGTCCTCGCAGGATTGATATAATTCGTAAGTGATAAGGGCAAGCAAGGCCGTCGAGGGCTTGCACATATACTCCTGATTCCAGGCATCCTCGTTA
Organism: uncultured Pirellulales bacterium; assembly: GCA_964471015.1. GTDB lineage: Bacteria > Planctomycetota > Phycisphaerae > Sedimentisphaerales > Anaerobacaceae > CAYYFT01. Next base: position 6,325 of record CAYYFT010000059.1, read on the forward strand.
CGGCAGCGGGCGCGACATTCCTTCAAGAATTGTTCGCGGACAGCAGGGTCAATATGGTCGAGTTTTTTAATCTTTTCGGCAAGACCCTGGGCGACGGCATCTTCAATTGTGGTCCTGTGCAGCGACCAGTGAAGCGAATGGGCATCATCAAAAGTCATCTCGCCTCGAAGGACTTTATTGATTAATTGGATGATGCGGTTAAATTCCGATTCCTCGCCGTTGTGCGTTGACATAATCCGGATATTATAACCCCACGTTGTCGTCGGCATCGCGGCATCGAGCATTTCTTTGGGCTGGTCATGCCAGCCGAATTCATCGAGCACTACGTCTCCGCCCTTGCTGCGGAACCGGCGTGGATTACTGGTCATGCAGTTGACACGGCTGCCGTTAGGAAACTCAACGACGTAATTGTTGTATTTAAACCCCTTTTCGTCCTCGAGCCGCTCAAGGATTTCCTTGACGACAATCTCCATCAGCTCGCACCACTGCTTGCAGTAAAGGGCATATTCGAAGGCGGCTGATTCGTCCGCACTCGAGAACCACAAATCGCGACGAACATCGGAACGGTTACGGTCCCTGCAAGTCTTGTAGCTGTCGGCGTAGGTTATGCCGATACGGCGGCTTTTCTCTGAAGCCATCGCATTACTTGGGTCGAGAATCCACTTGACCTGGTAAGGCAGAAAGTAACCCTTTGGCAATGTATCTGCTTGAGCTACGATTTCGTTACTCCTAAATGCTCGTCGATAATTTCCTGAACAAGTTTCCTGTTGACGCCGGCCTTGGTGAGCTTCTTCTTCGTCGATTTGGCGGCGGCGGCAATCTTCTTTTCGAGCTGCTCGCGGATGTACTGGTCGGCCTTGATACTGACCTGGGCTAAATCACGGATGGCTTGAGAGACCTCTTTGAGCTGCTTGCTGTTAAAATCATCGTCTGATACCATAAATTTCAACACTAAGGCCGTCGCCATCTCAGCGGCCGCCTTCTGGGTCTT
>CAYYFT010000059.1:7415-9299 GCA_964471015.1 uncultured Pirellulales bacterium
TATTCAATATCTGTCTTCGCGGTAATATAAAATAACAGTCAAAGATGTGAGGTTGTTCGGGTCAACATCGTTGGTATCGACCGTAATAGTTCCGGCGACGGGAACGTCCCCGTGCGGATTGCCTTCGGTATCGTCCATATAAAGCATATAAGAGAGCGGCAGTAAGGCGGTATTACAGTCGGTCTTTTCAAAAAGCGTGATGGCGTCGCTGTCTTTGACAGTTAAGGTGAAATCGAGGTCGCAGCCGTCCGCTACGAGCGTAATCCGCTGCAGCTCGCCGTTAATAGTATTGGCATCGGCCGAGGTTGCGGTCGATGAAGTCGAGTTGACATCGTTCGGAGTCGGCGTGACGACGACCGTTAATTTGCCGGCCGGCGCCGTCCTGCCGTAATAACTATCAGCCTCCTTGTCAAAGGTGGTTGTTGAATCGGCGTAAATAACAATAGCAGCACCTAAAGCAACTAACAAAACCCCAATGAGAATGTTTAATTTTTTCATAGTTTAAACTCCTTAAAATAGTTCATTGTTCGTTGTTCGTCGATGAACTACGAACTACCAACTAAAAACTCCTTTCATATCTCCAGTGCCGGGTCGGTCTGGGTCCGCTCGGCGATTTCCTTGCCTTCGGCGGTGAGCTTGATGACCTTTTTCGCAAACGTATCAGCGCCGCCGAGCAAATCGTCAATGAATTCGATATAGCCCTTATCGCTTAGATAATTGATGTCTTTGCGAAACAGGGCAAATTCGTAATTGGGGTCGATAAAGCAAACCGTTCGATAAAGTGAATCCAGCCTGACCGGGGTCGGGTAGAACAGGTCCAGATTGGTCAGGAGCTGCCTGCGCTGCTGCTTGATTTTTATGGCTGCAATTTTATCGTGCATATTAACCTCCGGGCTTTATCTGGCTTATGATCTCGCGGGTAATGGTGGCTGCGATTTCGCGGCTAATAGCGCCTGCTATCTGGGGTATTTTATCAACAATCCCCAACTGGCCTTCTATACGATTCAGGGTGGCGGATACTTTATCGAGCTTGTCACGGGTAAAGGCCTCGCTGCGAACCCAGTCTTCCTTGCTTACGTTGTTGCGTTCGCAATCAACTTTGCAGAGAGAAAAATCTTTTTTGATTTGGGCGATATCAATTTCATGGGTATCGAGCCGCTTTACGAGCTGTTTGAGGTTCCACAGGACAAGAGTGCCGATTAACGTGGCTGCCGCACTGAGCAGGATGCCGAAGATTTGTAGTATCGGATTCATATTTGTCATCCCTGATTATTTTAGTTTTTAATTTTACAACTCAGTGCTCAGGCTGCTTTTATGACCGCAACTATCTGCTTTGTCGCTGCCGACTGTTCGGAATCCTGGGCATGCTTGAATTTTTCAATCGTTGCATCATCCATTTCCACCGATTTTTTGAACGACTGTCCGCCCTTGACCACTTCTTTGAGGGCCGTGTCGGATGTCTTTTTCCGCCAACCTAAAATAATATTCGTAATGACGGATATAAGACCCAGCACGCCGAGGACCGCCTTGGCCCCGGGGAAAGGAATGGTCTGGACGACAACCGTTGCAGGCGGAACCATTTTGTTTACGTTCTCCGCCGCCTGCTGCAGCCCGGAGTTCGGGTCGGTCAACTGCTGCTCAGCCTGGCCGGCGGCATTCTGGACGGCCTGACCGGCCTGCTCCAGGTCGCAGCCGGAGATGCCGACAAGCATTACAGCGCAGACCGCCGCTGCAATTAACAACAGAAGGAAAAGTTTTTTGGGGTGCATAAGAGACTCCTTTCAATTTGTAGAAGCCATCCGGTGGCTTCGGGTTACGTTCAGGCCCCCGACTACAACATTCGAGGGCAAGCGGGCGGATTTAAATAAAAAACGCCCACCGTTG
>CAYYFT010000060.1:0-9162 GCA_964471015.1 uncultured Pirellulales bacterium
TAGGGGGAGCCCAAAGGTTCTGCTCACAGTCGATTGTTATCTCGAACTCATCCGGTGGTATCAAGTCTATAAAATTATCACTGAATTGTGTTGCCACAGAGGTGCTGATTTGCACGTCTTTCGCGATTGCATTTGATTTTAGTTTGAGCTTCCATTGTTTGTCGGTTATTTGAGATAGTTGCTTGCTGATTTCTACCCTGGGCCAATCGATATATTTATCGGGCAGGTAAAAGAACAGGTTTTCTGCGATTTTTCCCCCGTTTTTGTTTATCACAAGGTGCAGGCAGGATTTGTCCGGATGGGCAGGGGAAATTATCGTTTTCGGGAGTTTCGGTGGGGTCAATATACTAAACGGCGCAATTGCAATGGGCAGTGCAACCCGGTCAAGCAGGTGTCCAAACAAATCAATCAGTCGGCAATTTAGCGAAGCAGTTATTGGTTGATTACTGTCGTTTATTACAATAACTTTGAGCGATTGCAATGCCGACGGCAAGTCAGCCTGTGCTTTCTCTGATTCGGATACAACCGCAATCAGCAGCTTTGAGAAAAATCGCTTTGTGTAATAATAAAGCGCTTTCGGTTCATAAGTTGCGTCCATTGCCGACCAGCTTATTGCGGGGCAGCAATCGTTGAACTGCCAAAATAATACACCATTGTTTCTAAAGTTGTGGGCCCTTAAATGTTCGACGTATGCCTTGACCCCGCGAGCCTGTGTAACTTGTGAGAAATAGACAAACTGCTCAAGGTTTTCAGCGGTGCCGAATAAATCACCCATATAGCGGTATAGACGACTGTTGCCATCTACTTGATAGTTGTGTTTTTCGATTGAGAAGCTGCCGATGTGCAACTGTTCAGGAGGACAAAATTTTTTGATGGTTTTCATATTGGGCAGTGATTGTAAGCCGAATTCAGTAACAAACCGGGGGATATCCTGAGGCCGACAGTGGTATTGACGAATCGGCTGATGGCCCGACCAGACGCTCCATTGGTGTGTTGTCAGTGTTTTGCCGGTCTTGAATTCCTTTTTCTTTCCTAACGGCGTTGTTGGTATATAATCGTTGTCAGGGTCCAGTTCAGCGGCGAGTTGTGGCAGAAGCCGGTGATAAATTACTTTGCCATAGAATTTCCTGCTCTTGCCGAGTTTGCCGGTGTGGTGCATCCAGTCGATTTCGTTGTTCCCACACCATAGAACCAAACAGGGGTGATTGCGCAACCGCTTTATAATTGTTGCTGCTTCTTTTTTTACTTCTTCGAGAAACCACCGTCGGTCGGGATAGTAAGCGCAGGCAAACATAAAGTCTTGCCAGACCATTATGCCGAGCTGGTCGCATAGTTCGTAAAATTCCTCTGCTTCGTAGTACCCGCCGCCCCATACACGAAGCATATTCATATTGGCTTTGGCTGCGGCGGACAGAAGTTTTTTATAATCGCCGCTGCTGACCGACCCTGCAAATATAGATGCCGGTATCCAGTTTGCACCTTTGGCAAATATGGGCTGGCCGTTTATTTCAAATTGGAAATTTTCGCCGTATTCGTCCGGCGAGCGGTTGAGTTTGGCGGTTCTTATCCCGACCTTTTTTTGTATTTGGTCTATAACTTCGCCGCCGGCCAGTAGCTCAAGTTCGAGATTGTAGAGGCTCTGTCGCCCGTAGCCTGCCGGCCACCAAAGCTGAGGGCTTTCAATCCGAATGACCGTCGATTGGGATTCTTCCCCCGCCCTGAAAGTCAGGTTGTGCTCAATTGTTTGTTCCCCGCAGGACAAAGTTAGCTTGCAGAGAAATTCTTCTTCCGTTATCGTGTCCAATTTTACTGTGATTTTGATATCGGCGTAGCGATGATTGCAATCCACTGTTCGGATGTGCAGGTCGGCGAATCGGGCTTTTTTAGTGCCTTCGAGGCGGACAGGCCGCCAAATTCCACAGCCGGGCAGTGAGGGGCACCAGTCCCAGCCGAATTGGTACTGGGCTTTTCTTATGTAAACGCGATACGGATTGATAAAGTCCGATTCGCTACCTGTGGCAGAGCTAAACGAGGTATATCGGCTCATTAGCCTTTTGGCGTATTGGGTTGCAGGCTCGAATTTGACTAATAAGCAATTTTCTCGCTGCTTCAGAAGTGGTGTTACATCAAAACGGAATGGAATGAACATATTGCTTGTTTTGCCGATGAGCTTGTCGTTGAGCCAGATGCTCGCTATTGTATCTAATCCGTCAAAGACCAGCTCAACTCGTTCACAGTCAAGCAGTTCCGCAGGGGCGTCGAAAACTTTTCTGTATATCCAGGGTTTTTCGCTGACCCAGGAGAAATCTTCAGGCCGGGCGTTAATATCACTTTGTTTTATTTTACCGGCTGCGATTAAACTGCTAAAAATCGAGCAGGGGACATTCGTTTCCAGCCAGCCCGGCCTTCGTAGCCGAAGTGTCGCTCCGTCGCCATAGCTTTGGAGTGTTGGCGACTGCTTCGGCGGAGTAGGCTCGGCCGAATCCAGGTCGCGCATTCGCCGTGCTGAGAGCGGATATTCCTTGAATTCCCATACCCCCGTCAGGTCCAGTGATACTTTCGGCATCGAAAGCGTTACTCCAATTTAGTCTAACAAACGTTGCTAATTATAGTTACGCTAAATCACCTTACAACAAAAACAATCAAAAAAGGCCGACTTTTTCAAGTCGGCCTTTGAAAAATCCATTAAAAAATCAGCTCGATTTTCAAATCCCGCCGTCAACGACCCATCGCTTCGCGGGGTTATCATTTCTCACCCCCATTTTCCACTCTTTAACTCGACCCAAATTGCGACACTTCACAAAGTAAGCCGAGTGCTCTGCCGACCAGAAAGCTTCTCCAACCTCCACAATTGGGAGTTGTTTTTGGACATCTATGCCGCGCTTTGCCGCCTCTCTGACTTCACCCTTCAGAGACGCCACGTAAGATTCTGGCATGAATTTTCGCATCTCATCAAAGTCTAACCTCGAAAAGGCCCCGAAGTATGCCTTGGCAACATCCTCTGGCGACATTTTGGCGTATGTATCATTATCTGTCAGAATTTCTGGCTCGTTTGACCATTTTATTTCCTCCTGAAGTTGCAGTTTAGAGTCATACATTCCCGTTATAACGAACCGCCCGGCGGAGTTTTCTTTAGACAGCCGCACATTGATTTCCGTCGGCCGAAGTCTGATTTCGTAGGGCACCAACCAGCCCGCATAGATACCGGATTTGAACGGTTCCCCAATACTGATAATCTCCAGCCCACCGTAATACTCTTTTAATCTATCATCAACACGTGAACTGCTCATAAATTTGAGAACCTCATCCCAGTTTTCCTCCGCACAGGCCTTGAAAAATGCCTCAGCGGCTTCCTTAGGCGTCATTTTTTCATACTTCTCGTTGTCCGCCAACGGCTTCGGCTCCTGATGCCAGATGACGTCAGCAGGCAATTCAAGCATAAACATCCCATTGTCGATTTGCGGGTTGTACTCGATATCGGTAACCTCGAAAACCAGGACATCCTCTTTGTCCGTGTGCACAAATACCTCAAAACCTTTCAAGAGTTTGGTTTCTGCCTCAAAGCGGTACACTTTCTTGTGGTCGGATTCTATTATGAACGTATTCTTGCACCAATCGTTTGTAAAGTCCCCTTGGGCGGACGACTCAATCTCAAGCACCAATTCTGACCCATCTTTCAGCACTTCATTGCGCATACACAGTTGATCGCTGAACCGATTCATTGTTGCCTTCAGAGCGTTATCTATAATCTCGTTAACATTCATCAAATGACCATACCACGTGTCAAAACAGCCAATAGGATACGGCCGTTCTCCTTTGACCGCGTGATTCGGCCTGATTAACATTGTTGTGGAGTTACCATCCATAACAATCACACGCCCGGGTTTCTCGATTCGCCATCGCATAATACCCGCATCATCTACTTTCTTCCACATCTCAATCGGTACAAAATCGAACTTCAGGCCAATCATCCCGAAGTTGTCGTGTGGAAGTGTTCGCATACGTGCCTTAATGTGAATTGACTGCACGTCTCCAACCGCCTTGGCTGCGTCGGTAAGCACCTGGACAGCCGAAGCTGAAGCTGTTGGAATTGAACTGTTCCATACTGTGACTGAAACTACTATCGCTGCTACTATTGCCGCAGCGGCCGCAAATTTTGTTATTCTGCTTTTCATAATTATTCTCCATATATCAGACCAGGCAACGCTCGGCCTTGATTGTTTAGATTTTGACTGTTCGTCAAGCATTTTCCCAAAAGCAATGCGTTCAGATTCTGTAGCACCCGCAGGATTAATGCCGTCCGCTCTTAACAGCCCTTCAGACAATTTCTTGTTATTATCCATTTTGCCTCTCCATTTCTTTACGAAGAGATTGCTTTGCGTAAAATATTCGTGACCTGACAGTTCCAATACTGCAGCCGACAACATCAGCTATCGATTTGTAAGACATCTGCTCAATGAAAGACAGCGTCAACACTTCCCTGTGATACGGTTTGAGTTCGTTCAGGGCCCTGTGTAATTTCTCAGCGTCTTTTGCGTCAAAGACCGGCTCGACACTGCCTGATACGGGAAACTCCTCTTCTTCCGGCAGCCTAACAAACCTTTCTTTCCGCCTGAACCCATCATAAACTTTATTCCTTGCGATACGGTAAAGCCAGACAGCAAAATTCTGAGCATCTTTCAACTTATGTATTTTCTTAAACACGGTTAACCATACGTCCTGGAGAACATCATTAGTGTCAACACCTTCACTGTTCAGCCGCCTGACATAATACTTCAGCCGCGGCTGGTATATCTCGAACAGTTCTTCAAAGGCTGTTCTCTCACCGTCCTGACAGCGATGCACTATCTTTTCCAGTTGTCCCTCAGAATCCATATGTGTCCTTTGAAATCTTTCCCGTACCATTGGGTAAAGACGCAATTTGACCCGAATAGTTCAAATAATTTTCAACTTTTTAATTTGTGATTTTCTCCTCACGCTCTTGCGTGGATTATATCACATCCCAACCCATTTTGAAGTGTTCGAATTCTCTTTGTCATTGCGAGCGCAGATAGTTTACCCAACAGTGGGATACTCTGACCCGGCTTTACATCGCTTTGGATACAGTTCAGCAGATATCCAGAACAAAGAGTTATCCTGGAACTTCGAATTAATCACTCCTAACGAGTGCTCGAAGTCACGCAGCTTTTTGATAATTTCATCTTACCAGTTTGCTGTACAATTCGGGTCCTCAGGGTCGTTGCACCACATCCACTGCTTTGCGAATGTGCTCAAGTCGAGGAGATTGACCGTGCCGTCAGTCGGCTCAAAATCGGCCCCTTCACAGTCGTCATACGAGCCGCAATCGGTATCCAGCCAGTAGTCGGTTATAATTGCGAGGTCTTCGTAGTCAACGTAGCAGTCCGGGTTGATGTCCGAGGTCAGGCCATAGCCTGCTGACAGAACATCAGCGCAGTCGAAGAGGGTAGTGCCTGTCATGTGGGTGGTGGTGATTGACCTCGCTGGCAGTATCAGCGAAGAACCGTATGTTCCGAGATATAACCAGTTCTCTGTTTCGCTGCTTCGATAGACCTCCGAGCTGTTTGGTATAAATCCGTTCAGCGCAAGCTCTAAGCTGTAACCGTTGGCGGATTTATTCAGTATCACTACCGTCAATTCGTCATCGTCGGGACTCTTAAAGGCGATCATTCTCAGATTGCTTGCTCCCGTCCCTCCAAGCGATGTATTAATCACATACCAGCCGGGGTCGGTGAAGTACGCGTAATGCTTGAAAAACCAATAAAGGTCTCGGACTATATAGCCGCCGCCGGGGGTGAGATTTATCATACCGCCCGTACTGTAGCTGCCGTTTCGAAACGAGGTCCATTGGTAATAAGAAGTCACGCGCTCATAATGAAGGCAGTTGTAAATATGCTGTGCAAGCAATACGGCGTGGTCAAACGTCGGAGTGCCATCGCCGCCAAACTCCGTTTGGAACAAAGGTTTATAGCCGTAAGTGTTACGATAATTAATCATTCCCGAAATCATACCGTCAGGGTTCGTGTAGTTGCCGTCGCCGTAAAGATGATGTGAGAAACCATAGATGTGGTTTATCTGTCCTCTATTGACTAACACATTTATAAATGTCCGTGAACTGCCGAAGCCCACTGACTCGGGGGCGAGCATCTTCGGCATAGGCGAAACATTTCCGTCAAGCTTGTTATAAACCGCCTCAAATGCCTTATCATAACCGGCATAGGTTGAAGTTTCCACAGGAGTGAATCTGCAGACCTGATCCTGTTGCCCCCAATCCGGCTCGTTTTGAATACTTATGTAATCGGGGTAAATGCCAACGCTGTTCCAGCCGCCTGACCCTGTCAGGCTGTTTAACCACCAAGTCGCATAGTCGTCATACACATAATTGCCATAAGCATCCTTTTTAAGTGTCCCGTTCAGTGTTCCTAAATCCCCGGTGCTTTTAAGATAGGCCGCGGGCGACCATGGGACCAGTAGAAGCTTTAAATTCGGGTTACGCGTCGGCTGCCTCGCCGCCGCAACGATTTGCCCTGTGGCGGTTATTTCGGATGAGCTGATATCATAGGTGTTTTTTATCCTTAAAGCGTCGAGTCCGAGGTCTCTGAACAGAAGGTCGTAAACCTCTTCCCTACTCGGGTGGTATGCCAGAGCTGATGCGTCATAGCAAGCGGCTCCACCGAAACCTTCGAGTTCTTGATAAACGGTGTAAACATCTACCTCGCCGGCAACTTCAGCCAATACCTCGACTTCTATATCAAGCGTGATATCTTCAAAATACACCGTGCCTGCATCTCCCTCGCTGCCGTCACCGAAGCCGATAGTAATGCTCGCAACGTTGGCCAGATTAACGTCGTTGAATTCCGTAAGCGCTATGCTCCACTTATTCCATTGTTCAAATCTGGCATAGTTAATATTGTCATACACAGTCGCGGTCCCCGCAGGGCTGTCGCCGTCCGTCAGTCTCACATACATCTGCTCACCAATGGGGTTGGTCATCTGCCCGTATAAGCTCAGCACCAGTGCATTCGCGCCGATACCGAGCCAGTCAGGGTCATCAATTCCCAAATCAGCAATGTCCACACAGGCCTCAGAATAGTATGGCGAGAGATTATTCTCATACTCATACTTCATTGAGTTACCATCGCGAGTGATAGTGGTCTCAACAGAGACTTCCGCGCTGGTGCCGTTGGTTGTCCACACACTCTGCAGAGCAGAGTCGTCCTCATAAGAGTCGAAATCATCTATAACGAAATAAGGCAATGTCCTGAAACTCCACACTTGGCCTTTCCAGATATTAGGATCGTTGACCTCATCGATGCGCCAGTAGTAAGTAGTGTCTAATTTGAGAAGTCCGCATGGGTCATAAGCGTTGGAGTCATGCCCTTGAATGGCCAGCACCCCCAGCGGATTGCTCCTGTTGGCGTCTTCCACTAAGCTGTTATTGGTGCCGAAATATACATCGTGCTTCTCAGCATATACGCTCTCTTTCCACTTAAGAATTACATCTCCGGGCACGTCTTCTTCGCCATCAAGCGGTACCGGATGCTGGGCGTATGGAGGCGGTACGTACGCGCCTTTCGGAACCACCACCAGACCGTTGACGAAAGCAAAAGCCTCACCCTCCGTACTGCATGGGTCAATGGTACTTTCCAGCACGATTCTGCCAAATTCATCTGCATGGGCTATCCCGTTAAAGTCGTAGGGTTCATGGCCAAAGCCATATTCCCACCACGGGCTGGGCCAGTTGTCCGGATTATTACCCTCGAATTCGGTCGTAAGGAGATAGTCCCCGTTAGCTGTCCAGTCCGCGAGTCGTCTTGGTGTGCTATTGTGGTCAAATGCGTAGATGGTTATATCGCACTCTTGATTGGCTCCAAGCCCCCATAGTGTGATGGTAACTCCGCTCGGCGATACTCCATAGACAAAATCACGATAAATCTCCTCAGTGTATATAGGTATTCCAGAGTCGGAGGAATTGGGGTTGAAACGTCGGCTGTCATCTATATTGCCGGCGAGGTCGATTGTGATACCGTTAATTTCCGTGCCGTTGTCTGATATGAGAAAGCTGGTAAAGCCCGGCTCGGTATTAACATCGCCCCTTTCGTCGAAGTCCAGCATTATCGTACCGGGGTCACTATAACCGGCCAATGCCAGACTCAGCACCAAAACAAAAAAGATCGAAAAACATAATCTTTTGGACATCATAACCCTCCTTATCCGGTCTATTTAGCTTGTTATCTGTCCATCTTACCCCCAAATACCCCAATTTGTCAAGCCAAAAATTCTGCTGCCTCCTGCTCGGATACTGTTTAACTGTCCGCCTCCGGCGGACTACTGTAGATTTCCTCCGGCAGCTTGTCCTGTGGGTACTGCGCAAACCCTAAATTGTAAATCGCAAATTGACTCGCTGTTGCATCCTCCAGTTCGGCCCATTTAATCCCCGCGAAGCGGTTCCACAATTTTGCATTTTACATTTTGATTTTTAATCTCTCTTCTCCTCACGGCCTCCGGCACCACCTCGCAATTATGTTTCTAAATTCTTCCAACTAAACCCCTGACATTTGCTAACATACCAATTAAGTATGTACGCACATACTTAATTACTTTTCCTGCGATAGTCTCACAAAACACCTGACATTCGTTGAAATACTATATAAGTATATACGCATATACTTATATACTTTACGACACCGCCTCATCACAGCCTCCGGCACCACTGCGCACGAAAATGTTTACCCCACTCCAAATCATTAGCATTTAAATGCTATATTAGTATATACGCATATACTAATATTCTTATTTATTTCATTATACTGCGCTATATGGCATTACCACCTACTGAACTACCTCTCCCAAATCCCACGCACTAAAAATCCCTCTGTGATTATCCGCGCCAGGTGGCATTACCACCTAGTGAAATTCCTCCACTCAAAACTCAACACTAAAAACTCAAAACTCCGCCCTCGGCGGTTGGCCTCCGCCAGCAACAGCAAAAAGTCCCTCAAAACCCTGCCCCGAGCGTAGTCGAAGGGTCAACACTAAGAACTCAGATTGTTAAATCACTATATTAGTATGTATGCATATACTAATATAGTCTGCTAATATAGCCCTATCCACCTGCGAATCTTTTTTCTAATCCATGCCCTG
>CAYYFT010000061.1:0-4413 GCA_964471015.1 uncultured Pirellulales bacterium
GGAACCTTCGCGGTAATGTCCAGAGTGGGCAGCAAAAATGTTTTCCATGTCCCGGTGTAAAAATGGCTGAAGAGAACTCTAAAAATTGGCAGTTTAACCGCAGAGTAAACCTTTCCATACTGATTCAATTGGTGTTCTTAGCCTCTCTGATTGTGGGCAGTTGGGTCAATCTGCAGAGTCAGCTCGATTTACTGCAGCACGATGTAACTACACTGTTACAGAGCCAAAAGAATTTTGAGCAAAAGCTCGAATTACTTCAAGCAAAAAGCATTTCATATGAATATCGCATTCAAGCAATCGAACAGACTTTAACAAAATCAGAAGTACTCGAAAAGGCACTCCAACAGAGTAATATTCGTTCCAATTAGGTACCAGCTTAGCGAGTTTACTTTTCTGCGTGTTATTATGAACCACAAGTTGCGCGACTTTATTCAAAATGAACTTTGTCCGAACGGCGAATGGAAATTGTCCGATTATATTAGAGCCACATTGGAACGGCAGATTTCCCGGCTGCCAAAGGCTATAATTTCAGAAGAGGAGACTCGTTATCCTACCACCATGGCAGGTATGCGAGCATTTCTGGATGTTTTTTTCACCAGACATTATTTTCAAGTTCAGGCCAGCTTGCTGGAGTATATGATTTCGGACGAATTCATGGATTCATTGGCAACTAACAAGTTACAGATTCTTGATGTTGGGTGCGGTCCAGCTGTTGCTTCTTTAGCAATTACCGATATGCTTGGCTATATCTTGGAGCACTTCAGATATGCAGTTAGCCTACCAAGAAGTTGGTTCTTAAATATAACATACGTGTTAAATGATACGTCAGGTATATGTCTTGGGACAGGCCAACGTATGTTAACTGACTACTTCCGCATTCGCAGAGCATATAATAAAAGCACAAGGCCTCAGGCATTTTGTATAAAGGCCCCTTTTCCTTCTAATATGAAGCAACTTAGGCGCATAAGGAACAACTTTGGTGCGTACAACATTGCTGTATTTTCTTACGTCGTTGTGCCGATAAGCGAGGAGGAGGGGTTTGGTAACTTTGTTAATGGGCTGTGGAGCACCGAAGAACTCTGCAGTACCAACGGGCAAACTCTCATCCTGCAAGATAAATTTCAAACAGCTTTGGTACGAAAAATAGGCAGAGCTATAGGAGTATCGGCACACAAAATAAAATTAACCCAAGCCATTTATCCGAGAAGAAATGCCAATGAAAGTTACACTTATTCATACTATCAGTATTTGTACGCCCCCAGAGATAGAGTGGTAGTTGAGAATAGTTATGTAGCGTAATTGTTACCAGATTACGCAGTTGCATTTCTTGGGTTCGCAATGCTCTTTAAAAATGTTCCAAATTTCAGGTGTCTCTCGGCAAAGACCGATAGAGACATTTTTGTCAAAGCTGCGAATGGCATCAATAAGAAAAGAGTAAAATTCGACGCGTTGGTTCGTTGGGTAACGGAGCTTGCTATCTGAAGCACCTCTAATAAAGTCATGATGCAAAAGTTCTCGAGCGCGATTACCATAAGCTTGGGTAGCCAGGCGCAGATGCCCGGACAGCATCCTTAGCATACCGAGCGTGATGTTTTCCGGTGCGGTAACGGTCAGTGCTGTGCGGATTAAATCGTAATAGTCGGCTTGCCAGTCCGACTTCAGAATTCCTGGATCTATACGGAAGCGAATTCGCCAGCCGTGTTCCTGACATAGTTTGGCTGCCTTGATGCGCTCGTCAATATCGGCTGTGCCCAATTCATATTGCTCGATTATACATTGAGGATTGAGACTCCAGGATACGATTGTATGTTCGTTCGGTTCGACAGATAGCAGATTGTCAATGTTGCTGCTTTTGGTCAGCAGCATTAAGTAGGCTTTGGAAAAACCGGAGAAAAATGGGACTAACATTGTTGTGAGGTTGGTTATGTGGTCGAGGGCAAGGCTGTCGAGCATTTCGCCCATATTGAAGCTGATTATGCGCTGAGTGCTGGCTAATGCCTTTCGTATCTGTTTGAACATGGTATCGTAATTGATGTTAATCTTGATGAACGGGGCAAACTTGCGATAAACATACGCCAGATAGCAATATGTGCAGTAATAGGGACAGCCGTTCGACACAGGAACCAATTTATAATAAGAACAACAACGAACATTCGGCCCGAGTTGACCATCGAAATGTCCTACAAAAGACGAAGTTTCGCCTATCATTAAGATTCTTTTTCCTGCCAAAAGGGCTTTAGCTGGAGACATATCTAATAAGGAGGGTCTACGTTGATGTTTTATTACTTGAACATTTGCCGCCGGAAACATTTTCATGATTCGCCGGGCTTCAGGATGTTCTGACACCTTTTGCCACAGCAATATAGTTTTTGGTTTGAACTTTTTTGCGGTATCCACAGGTCAATTTCCGTTACTGGCAACGAAGCAATATTATAACAGAAAAACGTTCGAAACATTATATAGTTAAGGAGAAAAACAATGAAAAAAATAAAAAAGAGCACATACTTTTGCACTTACGCACTTATTGCTTGTGCACTTACATGTGCCGGTTGTGAGAGTTTGCGTTTTGCACCGACCGAGGTACAGAAACAAAATGCCTGGCTGCACAATCGAACGGCGATAATAACCACCGAAACCGCCAAAAGTGAAAACGCCTCAGAAAGGCTGCAGACCTTAACGAAGCTTTCTGAGCTGCAGAGCAGGGCATTTGTATCTTACAATGGCCTGCCGAAAGAGTTTCCACAGGCAGAAACTGCGGAAGATATCCTTGCTCACTCGAACCGGCAGCTTGCCCAGACGGCCTTGGCCGAATCAGCCGAAAGGCCTGATGCTTGGCAGGTGGCCGATTCCGTGATTGAACTGGCTATCGGCATCAGCGCATTATTAGGCGGCGTGTACGGGACGAGGGCGGTGAGATTCTTAAGGGATGCCCAAACCAAATCGAAGGCCTTAAAGGAGATTGTCGAAGGCAATGAGATATTTAAAAAACAGAACGAGTCTTCCGTAACTGCCTTCAAACAGGCCCAACAGAACCAGTCACCCCAGACCCGCCAAATCGTCGCAGAAATGAAATCGTGACTCGACTCCGGGCAACTTTTGCAGCGATAACCTTTGATTTTATAAGAACTTACCTCGCAGGGCTTGATTTTGAGACTAAGAAGGTTGGTAAAAAAATATTTGTAAAAAAGCAAATTTTTTGTTGAACTTGGTCGAAACAGATTGTATACTTACTAATGAGATTACGATGAGAGGTTAGCCAAAGGGTTTTGTCCCGCGGCAATGCCTCTCTTTTTTTATAGTTTCTTGTATTCCAGCTTACCTTTCAATTGATTCAGAAAAACGATATTCGGAGCGAATTTTCTCAGTAATGACGAATATTTGTATTGGTTAGGAATTATAAGCCTCAATAGTTTGTCCTTTTTCTTAAGATACTCTACCAAACAATAGTAGTCCCCATCGCCCGCCACAATAACAGCCTTTTCATAGTTTGGATATTCAATCATAGTGTGAAGTACCAGTTCAGTATCGACATTACCCTTTTTCCTGCCATCAGGTAAATGTAAGGTGGGCCTGAAAACCAGTATATATCCCTGCTTTTGTAATGCTATGTACAGACTTTCATTTGTGTCGATATAACCTATAAATATAAAGGCGTTAGTTACACCATATTGGTCATCTAAAAACTTCCTGAATCGCCTATAATCAAGCACCCATTCCTGTTCCTTTATGGAACGGTATAAATTATTGCCGTCTATGAACGCATAGTTGTTTTTGTATTTTCGCATATCAGTTGCTTTTTAGAAAAAGCCAAAGCTGGCTTATATTGTATTCTTGATAGTCAATTTAGCAATGATAAACGCGCCCAAATACAATTATTGACTGTAATGCACCGCCGCAACCATCTTCTGTATATTCTCAAAGTTAATATCAACTTTATTGCTCAATATCAAATATTTTTTGCGTCGATATATTGCCCTCTGCAAGAGATAAGAGCAGTCATGAGTTTTTGTTGGAATACATAGACAAACTTTTGGCAAGATGATAGATTGTCGGATTAAGTAGCGACGGGTATGTTTCTTTCGACAATTAAATCTTCGCTTCATATGACGAATTGTCGAAAATCGAGAGCGAGAGAATGATAGTCGGTGTATTGACAGCTCAACTGCGTTTGCACGGGATAACCTCGCTGAAACAAAAGCGAAGTATCATCAAAAGCGTAACCGGCCGACTCAAAAGCAGATTCAATATCTCCATTTCCGAAGTTGACCATCAGGACAATAAAACCTGCGCCGTTATTGCGATGGCACTTGTCTCAAATGATACCGGCTTTGTAAATCAGCAATTTGATAAAATTATAAACTTTATGCAAAATGACGGCCGATTCTACCTCGGGAAAATCGAGCGGGAAACCTT